>JBDNFN010000064.1:0-2679 GCA_041689795.1 Fuerstiella sp.
CGCCATCCTGAATGCGTTGCAGCAACAGGCTTTCATTCGGTTGGCCGGAAACAATCGCCTCTCCCGATTCGCCGCCTTTTTCCATGAATCTCACCAGCCGAAGATCCAATCCACCGCTAACTTCCTCTTCTTCACCGTGACACTGGAAGCAATGAGTCTTAAGAATTAGCCGAATGTGCGTTTCAAACCGCGGTGGCTGGGTTGAGGCATTCGAAGCTGCGTTGTCGGCAAGACAAACCGGGCAGCAAACAAGCGAAGCGATAAATATTCGTACGAGGTCAGACATATGCTCGCTCGTTCAGGGAGGTGGAATCGAACTGAGGCGGGAGGGATCTGGAGTTTGACACGAAACGCGTCATATTCCAAGACTCACCACAAAAATCAGCCCTTTCACGGTGGGAAGCAAGCCAGGGGGAAGCGTAGGGAAACACAATGATGGGATTTGGCGGGCCAACAATTATAGGGAAGACGGGCTCTTTTTGTGCAACAAGTTCACCTGATGCAGCCAACTACGTCCGGGCTGATGCCGAGTGAGAGTATCGAGGGCGTGGCATTGCTCGAAAATCACGCTTGCAACAAGTACCAGCGCCGCCACCGCAAAAAAGTTCCGGCACTCTGCCGGTCGCCGCTGCTTATGTTGGCGATCCGGATTTCATAGTCCCGACCGGATCTCCATTCAGCCATGACGTCAAACAGCGAGCGTTCGTGCGACGCCTTCGATCGACCATTCGCACCATCGACCATTCGCACCATCGTCGAACGCCGTATGTCCGGAGATAGGGATGTCATCGCGCGACGCCGCAGAAGTCGCCTGTGGTCTGTTCCGCCAATCAGCACGTCTCAACAGTTACCGCCGACAATGTGGTCGTTACCTGCCCTCCCCAGAAGCGCATCGTCGCGGTTGCTACCGGCAAGTCGATCGTTGCCGAAATTTACGACCGCGTCTTTACCTCGGCGACGAAATCTTCATAAGAAGTCGCCGCTGACGCCTGATCTCGCAGAATTGCGAAATAAGACGCGGCTATTGTTTGTCAGCAAAGTTCAAGTGGTTTCAGGCCTGAATAAGCTTGGCGACCTGCTCAGGTTCTGACATCCACGCATCCAGCATTGCCAGAGTGTAACTGTCCGTCGCTTCGTGACTCGAAACGTCTCGTCTGGCGACAACAGCAATTCTTGAATGCTCTGTTGGGACTGCTGGCACCTCAGACTGAACGTTGTTTTGCTCAACGGTAGGTTCAAGCGAAGACAGAACGATCAGATCTTCCTGCGGCATCACTTTCGTAGATCCCGCCACGTTAATTGTAAAGGATTGCTGTGCACTCCAGGGGCCGCCAATACCGGTGCCGGAAATCGCTCGGACCCACGCCCGGTAGAATCCGTTGGCCAATGCCGTCGACGGCGTAAACGTCGCAGCCGTCAGCTGATTCTGGCGAATGATTTCGGTGCTACCACCGTCATGGACAAGCAGCTCATATCGGGCAGCTCCCGTGGCAGTGTTCCATGTAAAGGCGGGTGTCGCCTGATTGACTGTTCCTGTCGGAGCTGTGATTTGAACGTCCAAAGATGGCAATGGATCGTTCGTTCCGGAGCTGTTGATAATCGCCTGAAACCCAAGGCTCCATTGTCCTGACGTAAACAGATTCGTGGTGGCATCAATGGCCTTCACCCAGGCGGTGTAATTGCCCGCAGGAAGCGGCGATGTTGGTGTGAATAACGTCCCCGCCAAACTGTCCTCACGGATCACTACGGTATCTGTGTCTCTGTTCAGAACGTGCAGAATGTAGCGCCCCGCCCCTTCGACAGCCCCCCACGAAATACTGGAAGCTGACAGTGTCTGAACTTCTGATCGAATGCCGACGTATGCTGCTTCACTCCAGCCGCGGTTGAACACAGCGTCTGAACTGCGAACCCACCATCGCTGAACGCCGACAAGGTCCTGCGGTGGTACAAATGTGCTTTCGGTAACGTTGTTGAAGATCACGTCACCGGTCGTGGTTTTCACGAACAGCTGATACCCAGGGGCTTCTGCGATCGCATTCCACTGAAATGTGGGTCGAGGATCGAACGTAGGCTCGATCGGAGCCACAACGGTTGGGCGAATTTCGAAAGTGTTGCTGGTGGACCAGGGTCCCGTACTGCTGCCCACAGCTGCGCGGACCCAATATCTGTAGAACCCGGGAGCCAAATCCGCAGACGGCGTGAAACTAGTTCCGGGGACACTGGATTCATTGACCAGAATAC
The DNA here is from genome assembly GCA_041689795.1 of Fuerstiella sp. GTDB lineage: Bacteria > Planctomycetota > Planctomycetia > Planctomycetales > Planctomycetaceae > Fuerstiella. The sequence continues at coordinate 2,242 of JBDNFN010000064.1, forward strand.
GAGCGGCAGCCGGGAACACTCGTGTCACCCACACTTCGTAGCTGGTGGCAGCCGAAATTAACTGCCATGTCAGTTCCGGTCTGAGTGTTGTCGGGAACCGATCCGGCACGTCGACGATCGGCGTCGCAACCGTATCGTCATTTGTGATCGTACCGTTCGCTACGTTTTGCGTGCCGAGCAGATAGATGGTGTCAGCAGTCAATGTCAGAACGGCGAGTTCGTCGAGTTCCGTGATTAGGTCGGCCGTCGGATTTATCGTAACTATGGCCGTTGCTGAGCCATCGGCAAACGTGACGCTGCCGGATGCTGCCGTGAATGTTGTGGCACCGGTCTGTGTATAGTCTGTGGCGAACGTAGCCGCCCCGCTGACGTCAAAGCCGACCGTCAGCGTTCCCGTTGTGGTGTCACGTGTGAAGGTATATACCAGATTGTTGGCAC
>JBDNFN010000065.1:0-11290 GCA_041689795.1 Fuerstiella sp.
CTAAGCCGACCAGCGAATCGTTCGTGAACGGCCACGATCGATTCGTCCCCTCGAAATCGGAGTCCGGATGCTCCGATCCCGCCGTCACACTTCACCGCAGTCGCGCTGCAGAAACAACCGAGCATGATAAGAAACAAATCGCAAAACGGAAAACGGTGTCAGGCACCTTTAATTGACAGAACAGTCCACTTTGCGTAGTCTTTGTCGTTATGGGACGACCAAAACTCGCCGCTGAAGGTGGCCTGATTCATCATGTGCTCAACTGGAATTCTGGACTTCCCTGAGAATAGTGGGCGCTCATTTAAGCGTGCTATGCTGCACGCAAGGAGCGAAATCGATATCGAAGAAACCAGTTAAGATATTCCGTCGCAGTTACAGTGACGCGTATCGTCGGAATGCCGTGTCTCTTATAGAAGATTAGGTTTACACGACTGCTCAGGCGGCCCGTGAACTGGGCGTCAACGCGAATCTTCTGCGTAAGTGGCGTCAGAACTACGGCAAGTTGGCGTCTGCAGATTCGAAGAGCGAACAGCAGGAGCTGGATCAACTGCGCAGGGAAAATCATCGTCTTCGTATGGAGCGTGACCTGTTAAAAAAAGCCACGGCCTGCTTCGCGGGCGGAAAGCGATACCTTTACACACGGGCTGATAAGTCGACGAAGAGGGTTTCCACAAACGAAACCGCCAACTACCGTTACCCGCACATGGAACGAGCACCCAAGTAATATGGTTCGCACTAGCGCGGGCGAGCAACTTTATCTGGTTTGCTATTTTTCACTAACCAGTGGATCCAGAAATCTAAAGAACTCCTGCGTAGCGGGATCATCAGGCTTGCCGAGATCGTTGTTAAGTCGGCTGTGGTTACTGTCCGATTTCCCAAACGCTGCAACGGGCACATCAGCTTCCTTCAATATGGCTGCCATTCGCTGTGCCTGAGCTGCCGTGTCCGGATTTCCCGAAAAGTACAGCAGCAGAAACGGTGGGATATGTTTGCCCTTCGCGACGTGCGTCACAGCTGAGAAGTCGACGTGTTTTTCGGGATCGTTTCCAAATTTCTGGCGATGGCCAAAGGTAAACACTTTCCCGCCGTACACTGTCTGTCGATATTCGGCCATCATGATAATTTTCGGAATATCATAAGTGTCGCCATCGACCGGTATGCATCCCTTCACCACATCAAGCGACACGCCCTGGTGCCTGAGATAGCGATCATCGGTGCAGATCAGAGCTGCCAGTTGAGCGCCCGCCGAATGGCCTCCAACGAATACACGCTGCGGGTCGCCGCCATATCTGGCGATATTCTTATGCACCCAGCCCAGCGACGCGGCAACATCGCGAATCAGCAAGTCCATTTCCACATCAGGCAGCAGGCGGTAATTGATTGACACGAAGACGAATCCTCTGTCAGTCAACACTTTCGGCTTCAGTGCAACGTCGCTTTTGTCACCAGCCTGCCATCCGCCGCCATGAATCCAGAACATGACTGGCCGACTTTCAGCAATTGCATTTCCAGCTGTATAGATATCCAGCACATGACGTTCGTGACCATCCTCAAGATAGGGAATGTCCAACACGCATGTCTGAGCAATTGCGATGTTGCCGAAAACAAAGATCGCACATATCAGGATGCCGCTGAGCTTAGGAATCATTACAGATTGCTTTTGTGAGTGGATTGGAAAAACGCCTGAGTCGCGATTTTACTTCACTGATCTAATCACCAGCCGGGTTGGGCTGGTCGTTATTTTTCGTGTCGGAATGGTGACACATCCCGTTGAGTCCGCCGGCACTGTTCCGCTGGACAAACTAAACGCCCACTCAATCTGCTGTCCGGGTTTGACATGGAGTTTCTGCAGTCGGCGGACAGTCACATCAGCGGTCGCTTCTGTCGGAATCGTGAACGTAGTTTTGAGGTCGGACGGCTTTGTCAGAAAGAGTTCCATTTCAACGGTGTCGGGCAAGTCACTCACAACATGCCAACGAAAGAACGCGTTCACCTACCCGGATTCCTTTGAATCCAGATGGTCCGGCCACGGCAACGCGTCGTTGATCGACGCATTGGTGAAAACCGGATACGCCTCATTCTTCTTTACGCTTAGCCAGTCGAACGAATTGATCAGATCATTCACTTTCAGAATGCTGGCATGATTGTTCGCGTGCCCAAACGGCCCCCAGTACATGACCAGAGGGTACTTTCGATCATTCATGGCTTTAAAAAAAGCGTCGTGCCCCTGCGACCACTGATCGTTCTGAGCCGAATAATCGATAACGATCGGCGGTTCAGGAAGTCTGGTATCTTCCGGCAGCGTATGGTGTGGAAAGTACATCCGATTGCAGACGTGTTCGACTTTCGCGGGAACATTCGCCTTGATTGCGGCCAAGACGTCGCCGTGTCGAATGCCAAGCCCCAAAGTGCCGCTGCCACCCATTGAGTTCCCGCACAGGCAGACTCGATTTTCGTCAATTTCGTAGTGGCTGATCACCCACTTCACGGTGTCGATCAGTCGCTGATCCGTTGGACTGACATCGGTGGTTTTGTAAGTGTCGCTGCCCCACCACCAGTCACCGTTGTTGGCTCGGCAATCGAGATACAACGCATAGAAATCTTTCGGAGCATGATAGATGTTCTGGTTGCCGACGGTCTTCGTACATTCCACACACGAATGCACGTCGTGCCCGGCCGAATGCAGAACGACGTACAACGGTGCCTGTTTGCGATCCTGTTTCGGATGTAGCACGAGAAACTTATCGGTTTGCGGCGCTGCGTAGTCCCATTCCGGTTTTGCCACGTGTTTGAAGACTTCCAGCTTTCGTTCAGTGAAAACCGATTCGCTTTCTGGCACTGGTAGCCATGCGTCTGACTGCGCGACAGTAGTCAGCCCAAAGGCCAGGCAGTTAGTGTGCGTGTTTTTATGTTTTCTATGTGTGGTGCGTCTGGGTTGCTGCATGATCATCGTAGGCAAGTGATGAAACGTCGAGCCATTCGCTCTACTTAGAGCTGGAGTTTACGGCTTCAGCAGTTTTTCAAGCCATTCCATCGACCATTTCTGCCACGCGTTCCACATGGGGGCTTTGTATCCATTCAGTCCGTGGCCGCCGGATGGCAGTTCAAGATATTCGGTTGGGATATTGTGTGTTTTGAGTGCGTCGTGGAAGGCCTGGCTGTTGGCCGGAACGACCACGGTCTCGTCAAAAGCATGCGTCAGAAACGACGGAGACGATTTGGCGGTGACCTGTTTTTCGTTCGAGAACAGATCGATCAGTTCGTCTGACGGATTGTCTCCCAGCAGATTGCAGCGTGAGCCACCGCGTGCGGTCGAATCCATCGTGATCACGGGATAAACAAGAATGGTGAAGTCCGGTCGAGACGATTGCTGCTTAACAAGGTCGTCGGAGTTCGCTACGCCATCGTCGAAGTGCGTTGCTGCCGTCGAAGCCAGATGTCCGCCGGCAGAGAATCCAATGATGCCAACCTGCGCAGGATTGATGTTCCAGGCTTTCGCGTTGGCTCGAGCTGTTCGAATCGCTCGCTGAGCATCCAGCAGCGGCACATACGAATGGCCTTTCGGCAATCGATATTCAAAACCAGTCCGGTGATCCCCTATTGATTCAGCCAGGTCGCAATTCTATGCCCTTCCGCGCCCGTGACAAATCCGCCGTAACCTCCGCCAGGGCAAATCACTACGGCTGCGCCATTAGGCTTTTCCGGACGGTGCAGCGACAGCCACGCATCGCCGTCTTCGAATGTACCTTCGCCGTTGGGAGCGTGTCCGCTCCAGAGCGACAGCCGCTCGGGCTTCTGTACTTCTACTTTTGCGCTATCGATTTCTTCTGAAGCATTCTGAACGGCCTTTGCATCAACGCGAGCCAGAACGATCTTTCCAATGGGATGGCCGCCACTGAAATGCTCGCTGTCGAGTTCCTCCCACGTGACACCATCTTTGCTGCGGTAGGCCTTCTGTTTCTCATAGAAATTGCCCCAGACATTCAGGATCGCGACGTAGGTTTCCGTTCGATCATTGAAGCAGACGTTGGCTCCCCAGTGCCTGACATTGAACGAGCCAGCCGTCATCGGCGTTGCCGTCCATTCAACGCCGTCTTTGCTGCGATATTGCTGCCCACCGGACCAGTTCACGAAATCCTGACCGTTGAAGATTACGTTGGCGGCCCATCTCTGTCCCGGCAGAAGTTCCTGGCCGGTCCACGTCTGTCCGCCATCGGTCGAACGAGCCGTGCAGGCGACTTCGGGTTGATCCTTTAGCCGCCGATTGCCAGTCGACACCAGAATGCCATTGCCTTCGACGATACTATCCGACCAGCCCGCGTTTACATCCGGCAACAGCTTCCACGTTTCGCCCGCATCGATGCTGATCTTGAACTGGCTATCTTCCCGACCAACGGCAAACAGCGTGTTTCCAACGCTCTTTACGAATGGATGTCCCTTCCAGTTCAGATCACCTTTCACTTCAGCCCACGATTCACCGTGATCTATGGAACGCCAGCGCCTGCCATTCCACAGACTCACAACAACATTATTGGCAACGGCCAGACCTCCACCGTTGCCATCGGTGCGAACGACTTCCCAATGAATGGCATCCCGGGAACGTCTAATCGTGCCCGGCGTGCCCCAGCCGTACTGAGCGTAAAACCAACCATCGTCGCTGACGGCCAGTCCAGTAAAGGATGTCGGATGGTGGTCGCATTCGATGTAATGCGGATCGTCTTTTTCACACCAGCAGCGAGCAGTGTCATCATCGGAATGATCGTGAATCCAGGTGACTCCATCATCAATAGAAATCACCGTTCGGCCGAGCTTCCCCGCCCCCAGAAAGACGTCGACTTTCTGATCGTCGTCTGCGTTGGCCGATGAGATCGTCAATCCGATGTTCAGCCACGATGCGGCGACAAAGGCCAGAGCGAGTAAACAGCAGGGAAAAGCTTTTCGTTTTATCATGAGTTGAGGTTCCGCAATGCGAAGCTTGCCGTACAACAAATCCAAGTGAGCACACCGGACGCCGCCGTCCATATTTGAACAGATAGCCGACGAATTGTCGCTTGCCGGAAACGGTTCTGCATCGACAGCGAAAATGGACGTTTACTTCGAAGCAAACTCATCCACAACACACGGAACGGCGGGGCCGTCAAGAAGCTGCTGCACAGCCTGCTGCTCACACTTATTCGTTACTCGCGACGAGCTGTTTTGATCGACGATTACAGTTTCGTTCCTGACCAATGTCTCGCGTTTGCAAATGATCTAAAATCGCGGTTTCAGCGGCTTCGGTAACTGTCGCCACTTCAAATCCGGCGTTGGTAAATTCGACCCTAACGGAATGAACGATTCTAATTGCCCTTGCCTAAAACTGGAACAGCTTTCCCCGACTCTATCGGCAGCGAATTCTGAGATCAGGAGGCTGGCAGGAAAACTCACGAGCACTATTTTCCGCTTCGTGTTACACTGAAAAGGTTCCTTGATCCCGAGAGACTGAAATGATCGAAGCCAAAAAATATCGCCGCAGCATTTGTATCATCACGTTGCTGTGCTCAATGTGCGGCGTAGCGTTGGGGCAGCCTGATAACCGCTCAAAACCTGAATCCGGCGCAGAACCCGATGCAATTGCAGCGACCGGTAGTGATTCGTCAATTCCGACACTTGAAGAGCTTAAAATCGTTGGCGCACTCCGATCTAATTATCGCAATCAGCAGCCGCGTTCAGTCGGAACAGAGATTCCGCAACCGCAGCTCGTAACCTTTAAGAATGACATTCAGCCCATCCTGAAGAGTGCCTGTGTGCAGTGTCATGGTCCGGATACGCAGGAGGGTAATATCCGAATCGACACGCTGAATCCGGATCTCCTGCACGGTGACGATGTGCACTGGTGGCTGGAAGTTCTTGCAGTGTTGAGCAAAGGCGAAATGCCTCCCGCAGACGAAGACGAACTGATGGACAGTGCTCGCCGTAAAGTTGTCGAATGGCTGGCGTCAGAGATTCAGGTTGCTTCCGCAGTACGTCGCGCAGAGCAGGGCCATTCATCATTCAGGCGGATGACGCGATACGAATACAACTATGCACTACAGGATCTGCTGGGACTGCCGTATGACTTCGCAAAAGATTTACCGCCTGAGCCAGCATCGGAAGACGGCTTTCAAAACAGCTCCGAAATGCTGCACATGTCAGCCATTCAGTTTGGGACTTACCGCGAACTTAGTCGCGACGCCTTGAAGCTCGCAACGAAGGACGGAGTGCAACCGGCACCAATATATTGGGGCATCTCAATGAAAGCCGCGGCGGCTGAATTGTGGTCTGCGTATAACGAAGAACTAAAACAAATCAGTGGATTGAATGAAGACGATCCAGAGAAGTTGAAGCAGGAACTGGAACTGGAAACCGCCAAATATCGGGCCCGTCCGAACGGCGCTCACTATAAGAATCTGAGCACAGGACTGGCCGTCAGAGCTACCTGGAACTATGGGGGCGCAAAATACGCATGGACACCCACGGACACACGCGCCGAGGTTCCTCCGGTTTCCGAACACGTTGCCATCATTCCCGCGCAACAGAAGTTGATTATTGAACTTGGCGACCGAGTACCTGAAGAAGGTACACTTCGAGTTCGCATCCGAGCATCGCGAACGCTGGACGAAGGCAACCGTATTCCCAGCCTGCAACTGGAATTTGGCTGGCAGGCAAGCAACGACTCGCAGGCTTCCGTGAGAATCAGCGACCACGACATTGCCATCGCTGCGGCTCCGGATAAACCCCTGTTTTATCAGTGGGATATTCCGTTAAGCGAAATCTATCCCCGCAATTCGATGCGAAACGTTTGGAAGATGGGAGACCTGCCGAGCCCTTCCGAGTACCTGAAGCTTGTCAACAGTTCAGTTTCGCAAGGTGACATTCAGATAGATTATATGGAGATCACGGCGCCGGTTTATGAAGAGTGGCCGCCGCAATCACATACTCGAATATTCTTTGAGAGCGACAACAGCACCGACGAAACAATCTATGCGAAAGAAGTGCTGACGAAGTTCATGTCGCGTGCCTGGCGGCGGCCTTTGACTACTTCTGAAGTTGATCAAAAACTGGCGTTATTCACGAAGCTTCGCCCTGAATGTGATAGCTTTCAGGAGGCGATGATCGAAGTCCTGGCAACCACGCTTTCATCACCGAAATTCCTGTATCTCCTTCGGTCAGAACAGCTACCGCACGCCAACGAAGAAGCCAACGTCCAACGCCTGTCTGACTTCGAACTGGCAGCTCGTCTTTCGATGTTCCTGTGGTGCAGCACGCCTGACGATGAACTTCTAAACCTCGCTTCAAATCAACAACTTAATAACCGCGAAATCCTAACGGCACAGGTTGAACGCATGCTGGCCGATTCACGGTCGCGACGGTTTTCAGAACACTTTGTGCGGCAATGGCTAGGCATGCAGTTACTGGATTATCTGCACGTCGACAGGAAGGCTTATCCGCACTTCGATCCCTCGCTGAAAGAAGCGATGCAGGAAGAACCCGTTGCCTTCTTTCACGAGATTCTGCAGACGAATCAAAGCGTCTTTGATTTCATCCACTCCGATTACACAATCGCAAACGAGCGACTCGCAAAGCACTACGGGCTAACCGATGTGCGTGGAAATCACTTTCGGCGAGTTATGCTTAATTCCCAGCACGCGCGCGGCGGCCTGCTGACTCAGGCCGGTTTACTGGCGATGAATTCTGATGGCAAAGATTCGCATCCACTCAAACGTGGTATCTGGGTGCTCGAAAGACTATTGAACGATCCGCCCCCACCTCCACCGCCGGCTGTCCCCAAAATTGACCTTGCCGACCCGGAAATCGCCAAGCTGACTTTGAAGCAACGCATTGAGAATCACAGAAACCAACCGGCCTGCAGATCGTGTCATGCAAAGATTGACCCCTGGGGAATCGCGTTTGAAAACTTTGATGCCGTCGGAAGCTGGAGAACGCAGGTCGATGGAAAAACAGTCGATGCGACCAGCTTCCTGTTCAACAATCAGAAACTCAATGGCATGGATGGGCTGAAAAGGTTTCTGCTGGAAAACCGGCAGGACCAGTTTGCCCGAGCGATGGTCCATAAATTAACAACGTACGCCCTTGGCAGACCACTTACATTTGGCGATCGCTCAAGGGTCGATAACATTACAGCCGATGTTCGCAATCAGGGCGATGGCCTCACTACAATGGTTACGTTAATCGTCAACAGTGAGCTGTTTCAGTCGCAGTAGATGCAAGCTGATAATTAGCAGACAGCAACGGCGTTCATATGCGTCGATTAGAGGTTTTCAGAAGGAAGACAGTCATGAATACAAATCTCACATCCGTTGATCGTCGAAGATTTCTTCGTGGTTCGGGCGTCGCACTCGCGCTGCCGTGGTTTGAGTCTTTTGCCGGGTTCGCCCAAGCCGACGAACAGCTCTCCAGCCGGAAACGCCTCGCCTGCTTTTACATGCCCGACGGCGTGCCGATGCCGCTTGCGGAGGACCCTGCTTACAATGACTGGGCCTGGTTTCCTCACGGAAGCGGAAAGGAATTTACGTTCACAAAATGCCTCGAGCCACTTGAGATGTTGCGCGAAGATGTAACGATTTTATCCGGCTTGTCGCATCCCTCGGCACGCAGCATTCACGGCCATTCTAACGCCGACCAGTTCCTCACCGGTGCTGCCACCGGGCCTTCAGGAAACTACCGAAACTCTATCTCGCTAGATCAGGAATTTGCTGCTCACGTTGGAGATCAAACTCGTTTTTCATCACTCGTCCTGTCAACCGATGGAGGCACGGGAACGCCTCGCGGCACACACACGGCCTCGTTTAACCGAAGTGGCCGAGCCATTCCGGCTGAGCACAGGCCGAAGAGAATATTCGACATGCTTTTTGTGAAAAGTGATGATGACGCGGCAAGGCGGCTCGCTCTGAGCCAAAGCGCGCTGGATGATCTTTTGGCCGATGCGCGTTCATTAAGGACGACACTGTCCAGTGACGATCAAAAATCGCTGGATGAGTATCTTCAGTCAGTTCGCGACACCGAGATCAAAGTCGAAAAGGCAAAGCGATGGATGAATATCCCACTGCCTCAGGTCAATGTGGATCATCTTAAACTCGATATCACGCCTGAAGATCCGCGTGTCTATCTTCAAACGATGTTCGAACTTATCTACCTCGCATTTAAAACTGATTCAACGCGAGTCGCGAGCTATCAACTTGGTCGAGAAAACGGCGTTGGTGTCAGCGACTATCTGGCGCGGGCTGTTGGATTCAACCTGACGCATCAACTATCGCACAACACAACAGAACCTGGCGGCTGGAAGAATTTCGGGACGTACTGCCGTTTCCTCAGCGAAGAATACGGTCGGTTTGCCGAAAAACTGAAAGCAACCCCGGAGCCCGGCAGAGACGGTAACATGCTGGATAATACGCTGCTGCTGTTCGGTTCGGCATCAAGCGCTTTCCACCTCTCGCGCAACTACCCATTGATTCTTACCGGCGGAAAAAACATGGGCTTCAAGCACGGCCAGTATCTGAACTATGCCGGTGACAATGCCGCCGGAGGCCCGTGGAATGGCGGCCGTGAACCCTGGCAAAAAGAGGCTGCTCACGAAGACATCCCGCTGTCGAATCTCTTTGCTACCATGCTTCAGCGTCTCGGCGTGGAAACAGAAACATTCGCGGACAGCACTGGCACACTTACTGACGTTTGACAGCCGTAAAGCAAACCAACCCCACGTGACAGGTCGCTATCGCTTCAGCGTGAATGTGAGTCGGAATGCGCTGATTCTGTTACAGCATTGAAGGGCCGAACACAGCGATTCCGGTGGCTCAAAGATGGCCCCCAGCGCCGACAACCTTGAACGTTAAGCAACCATCGACGGCAACTCTACGTCAATCGATAAAACTTCTCAGCGTTGTCGTGCCACAGTTTTCGCTGGTCGATTTCGCTCCGATCACAAATCACTTCCTTCAGAGATTCAACCCAGCGTCTATAGCTGGCGCCAAGTAAACACACGGGCCAGTCGCCGCCAAAGACCACGCGATCCGCACCGAACTCATCAAGGCAGAAATTGATTGCCGGTGCGAGAATATCAGATTTCCATTCGCCTTTTGGTGCGCGAGCAACGATACCGGAAATCTTGCAGATGACGTTCGGACTATCAGCAAGTCTGGCCAGGTCACGCTGCCATTGCCCGGCGTCGTGGGCAGGCTGTTCAGCTGAACCGGGCATAAACGCCTTCGGATCCGCATTGCCGCAATGATCAACCACGAAACGCGTTTCCGGACAAAGCCGCGCTAGCTTAGCACCGTCGGCAAGTTCCGTCGGACGCATGCACAGGTCGTAGCTCATACCCAGTTCGCCGAGCAGATGCATCGAAGCGACGAATTGAGGCTCTAGACAAAACCCTTGCGGCGTGCTCGGCACATGCAGCACTTGTCGAACGCCTTTTATGTAAGGACTATCTTTGAACTGCATGATGTACGGCTTGAAGCCTTCTGAGTTTGGACGTCCCGAAACGACGGCACCAACTGTGGGATGATCCTTGCTTTTGCAGAGAGCGATCACATGTTCGGCTTCTTCGACCTGTTGCTTTGGATCGACATCTACTTCCATGTAGACGGCCTTCACAACGTTCAATCCGGCAGTCGCCTCAAGGAAGTCTTTCGTTATATAACTTTTGGAAAGAATCTCGGGCGCATCGCTCAACCACGGAGGTTGAAACCTACTCAAATCCCATAAATGCTGATGTGTGTCGATGATCGGCAGCAACACAGACCCCTTCGCCGACTCATCGGCATGGACTGACAGCGTCCGCGAACAAGTTAGCGTTCCAGCGGCCAATACACCGAGTGATGCCTGCGCCAAAAAATCTCGTCTATGCAATCCCATGTCTTTACTCCGCAGACAAAATGAGTGGTGAAACCTATTCACAACTATGTTAATCAACAGAGACGTCCGCCTCTAGTCCTTAAACAAGTGTAGCCCGAACGAGCGCTGACCGAGGAGTTTTGCGCAGCAAGATTTGCGAGGCTTTGAGCCTGTTTGACTTCGGGATGTGGGATTCAGCATTGGTTCGAGCTTTACTGGCTGAGCGTTGGGGCAGGGCAATCGCACGTCGATTGTGTGTCTAACGGTTTGAGTTTTGCGTGAATAGTCTGCTGGTTAAGTGGCAAAATTGTTTGGCCCGGTTTTTGTGAATCAGAAGAGAATCGCGGCGTTGCACACGCATGGCGACTTTTAATTTCTTACACGCTTTGTCGATCTGGAAGACCCTCGTAAGCATCGC
>JBDNFN010000066.1:0-8644 GCA_041689795.1 Fuerstiella sp.
CCAGGGGGCAACTCAGCAGAAGGACAACGGAACGCATTCAGTTCCGTGTTGTACGCCTTAGCGTTCGCCGGGTGATTCCAAGGTTGGGACAGATCAATGGCGTCATAAAGTGGTTTCTGCTCAATGAAGGGCAGAATCAATGTGCGCCAACTATGCAGCGGACGCCCGTTCACGTCAACAGTAAACGCAGGCGGCAGCGATCCATACAATTCTGTGTAGTTGTGTAACGCCACGCCAATCTGTTTCAGATTATTCTTGCACCGAGTGCGACTTGCCGCCTCCGGCGCACGACGAGCCATCGGCAGCATCAAAAACACAATCAGCATGAACGCCCCAATCACCAAAAACAGAGCAAAAAAAGGAAACCTGCGACGTGTCACGTAGTCTACAGCATCGGCCGCTTGCTCCAAATTTGCATAGGGATTTTCAGACATGAATTCCACTCCTGCAGCAGCAATCAGATTGCATTAAACCGACAGTCTGAAGATGACTCCGACCGTTCAGAATCACGCAAATGTTGTGCGAAAACGAATCGACAGAAACTCCCAATCGGGGTTCTGTTTTTCTGTGTACTGAGCTTCCCAGTCGGATGTAAACAACACGGCTTTTTGATCGTATTGGTCAATGACTTCTCGGCTGGATGTCATCAGGTGCAGCTCAGACGTGCATCCCGGCCTGGACAGTACCCATTTGGCAACTTTGTAGCTTAGCCAGCGCACTTCCGTTTCGGTATCGTATTCAGACAGCAGGCGAAACTTCACAACGTCAAACTGCAGTTCCCCCACCCCCGCAAATGTCATTTGGCTCAGCGAATTGCCGTGATTACGGAACACCTGAATCGCACCTTCTTCCAACAACTGCGAGAGGCCTCGTTCAAACTGCTTGCGGCGTCCGGTATCCGTGCAAACCATGGTGGCAAAGAATTCCGGTGAGAACTGAGGCAGCGCCTCAAAGGTCACTGCCGCTCCTTCACAGATGGTATCACCCAACAGAAACTCCCCGGGATTCACCAGTCCGATGATGTCGCCGGGAAACGCTTCATCCATTGTTTCGCGTTCCTGCCCAAATAACTTGTGAGCACGTCGCAGCTTAATTTTCTTTCCGGTTCGAGGATGGTACACCACCATTTCGCGTCGGAATGTTCCCGAACAAACTCGAACATAAGCAACTCGGTCGCGATGTTTCGGATCCAGATTCGCCTGAATCTTGAACACGAATCCCGAAAACTCGGGACGGGCCGCGGGAATTATTCCATGCTCTCCCATGCGATTTCGAGGCGTCGGACAGAGTTCCAGAAACCCTTTCAAAAATTCTTCCACGCCGTAATTCGTCAACGCACTTCCAAAGAAAACCGGAGAGACTTCCCCGGCAAGAAATCGATCACGATCGTAAGTGGCACCAGCTTCTTCCAGCAGTTCCACTTCTTCTCGAGCCTGAGCGACAATTCCGGGAGGCATCGTTGCCGGGTCAATTTCTTCCAGCGGAATCACGCGAGATTCCAGGCGGCTTACGTTGTTACGAGTATCGAACACATACGCAATATGACTGGCCATATCCACGACACCGCGAAATTCAAAGCCCGTTCCTAACGGCCAGTTCACGGGTACAGGAATAATGCCCAGCCTTGATTCAATGTCTTCCAGAATCTCCAGAGTCGCCTTCCCTGGACGATCCACTTTGTTTACGAAAGTGATCACCGGAATCTTGCGGATTCGACAAACGTTGAACAATTTCGCCGTCTGGCTTTCGACACCATTTGCGAGGTCCAGCACCATCACAGCGCAGTCGGCGGCAACCAGAGTCCGGTATGTGTCTTCACTGAAGTCTTTGTGCCCGGGTGTATCGAGAAGGTTGATTTGACATCCCTCAAACTCGAACGTCAAAACCGTCGAGCTAACCGAAATTCCTCGCTGTTGTTCCAAAGCCATCCAGTCGGAGGTGGCGGACTTCTGATTCTTGCGACCTCGAACCGCTCCCGCGACTTCCAGCATTCCTCCGTATAAAAGAAGCTTCTCTGTCAGCGTCGTTTTACCGGCGTCTGGATGCGAAATAATGGCGAACGTTCGTCGTCGAGCAATCTCACGTGCAACGACAGGGTCAATAGCGGTCATCGGTATAAATTCAGGGGCAAAACGTAGTATGGTCCAACTCATCAGCGATGTTAATTGGTGGAGTAATAGGTGTCACGCAACCCGAATACAACCGCAATTCGCACGAACACACGATGTCTCTCGCAGACGGCTTACACCGTGAAATTCCTGCCGATTGTACAAAAACAATGTTCGTTCAAAAATTGGTCCCGTCGGGCGAAGAAATCATGGTCACAATCTGCGCGTCGCGTTAATAATTCAACAGGCTCGCGAATTGCCAGCATCGTCCGGGAAAGACACATCGGGGAAGAGTTATTCGACGCGAAGGACGGCAACCGGATAGTTGCCGGTGCGTCTATTCCCGGTAAAGCTCCTGCAGTCGTTTCAATGCCTGTTCGCGAGTGAGAAGCTGTTCATCAAGTTGCTCATTTCGAATCGTGGTTAATAGCTGTTTGAAAATGGGGCCCGTGGGAATGTCCAGTTTCTTCAGGTCGGCACCATCAACAAATGGTTTAGGATTCAAATCTTCCGACGTCGCATCTTCCAGATATCTGTTCAGAAATGTCACATCGTCCGGGTCCTGCTTCAAACCCTTCGACAATGCCTGCAGCATCTCCAACAGCAGCTCGCGCCGTTGGTCGTACAAAATCGGTTTGATAATGTGCAAAGGCAATTGCCGCGCATTTCGACATACAACAACGTTGTCGGCTAACCAGCAAATGCACTCAGACTCCTCATTTGAAAGCCTGAGTGATCTGCATTCGTCCAGCAGCAAACCCGTTCGACGTCGAACTCCATGACCATCTTCTCGAACTGCAGCATTCAGCAGAACTGCCAGCGCGGGCTCGAACACCGGCAATGTCAAATGACGAAGCACGTCAGATACCGAAGTGAAGTAGGCCCCCGCAACCTGCACCAAAGCTTCAGAACCGAAGAGTTTTGGGAACAGCACCTCCATCAGCCCGGTCGCCTGCAATTGAGTCACCGAAACCGCCCGAGTGCGATGGGACAGCATTCGACGAAGCTCCTGAGCGATGCGTTCTGCGCTGACTTGAGTCACATCGCCTCGGAGTGCAGCGATTGCAGATGCGGTGGAGTTTTCGATTTCGAACTCATACGTCGCCGCAAATCGCACGGCACGCAGCATTCTGAGTTTGTCTTCAGTGAATCGAGCCGTCGCGTTTCCGATCGCCCGCACGATTCCTGAGTTCAGATCGCTGCGACCGCCAACATAGTCGATCACTTCGTCCGCCAAAGGGTCGTAGAACATGCCGTTGATCGTAAAGTCACGGCGTCTTGCATCTTCTTCAGCGGAACAAAATGACACGGCCGACGGACGGCGACCATCAAGATATTCGCCGTCAGCTCGAAATGTGGCCACTTCAATCTGACCGTGCCCTCTCGTCGGCCCCAGCACCATCACCACACCAAAACTAACACCGACAGGCACCGTCTTCCGCTTGCCGAACAATTCGATGACCTGATCAGGGGTCGCGTTGGTTGCAACATCGTAGTCTTTGGGCGCGAGTCCCAACAGATCATCGCGAACACAGCCGCCCGCCCAAAGAGCATCAAACCCTGCACCACGCAACGCCTCCACAACCACAACGGCAAAATCCCGTGGTAAGTCTTCATCGCCTTGAGCTAGATGTGACACCTGATGACCTTTTTATGATCCGTAACTGAAAGCATGTCGCGAAATTGCCAACCGTAAACGAAGAAACGGCACCAGGCGAAAGGTTCGCAAGGTGCCGTTGCAGATTAGCGTTAAGGCAGAGCCAGAACTCTAGGCCGCAGCAGAATCTCCGGGCCGGATTGCTTTTTCTCCACGAACCATTTCTTCAGTGATCAGGAATGTCTTACCGCGTTCCTGTTCCGGCAGTTCATACATTATGTCAAACATGGCTTTCTCGATGATCGTTCTCAGACCTCGAGCACCCGTATCGCGAATTCGGGCTCGCTTCGCGATTTCAAGCAAAGCACCTTCAGTGAATTCCAAATGGCATTCTTCCATTTCGAACAACTTCTTGTACTGCCGAACCAGAGCGTTTCGAGGTTCTGTCAGAACCTGAACAAGAGCACTCTCCGACAACGGCGCGAGCGTTCCCATAACAGGCAATCGCCCGAGCAATTCGGGAATCAAACCGAACTCCATGATGTCGTCAACGTCAGCCTGAGCAAGCAGATCCTCACGGGCCTTTTCTTCATCGACAGCACTGCTGTTGCTGAATCCGATGACTTTTTTCCCTAGCCGACGAGCAATGATATCTTCCAGGCCGACAAATGTGCCTCCACAAACAAACAGAATGTTGGTTGTGTCGATCTGAATGTACTGCTGTTCGGGATGCTTCCGACCGCCCTGTGGTGGCACGTTGGCGACAGTGCCTTCCAGCATCTTCAACAATGCCTGCTGAACACCTTCCCCAGAAACGTCTCGAGTGATCGACACATTCTGGCTTGTCTTGCCGATCTTATCGATTTCGTCGATGAAGATAATTCCGCGCTGAGCTGCTTCGATGTCGAAGTCTGCCGAATGCAGAAGTTTCAGCAGCAGGTTTTCAACGTCTTCACCGACGTAGCCAGCTTCAGTTAATGTCGTGGCGTCGCCAATCGCGAATGGAACCTGCAACACGCGAGCCAGTGTTTTCGCGAGCAGAGTTTTACCGCATCCGGTGGGACCAACCAGCAGAATGTTGGACTTTTCGATTTCTACTTCGTCATCGCCTTCATGCTGGTGCATCAGACGTTTGTAATGACTATGAACGGCCACCGACAGCAGGCGCTTCGCGTGTTCCTGCCCGATAACGTATTGATCCAATTCTTTCACCAAATCCCGAGGTGACGGAATTTTCGTGAACAATTTGCTGGATGACCCACGGCGCCGTCGCTCCTGATCGAGGATTGACTGGCACAACTCTATACATTCACCGCAGATATAAACATCTTCCGGACCTTCCACGAGAGGCCCAACCTCTCGATAGTTTTTCCGACAGAAAGAGCAATTGGCATTGCGCTTGCCTTGTGACGTTTTCTTCCCGGTTCCGAAGTCCTTACCCGATGGCATCTTTTTTCCTTTTGGATCAACATCTACGAAACTCTTTGATCGATCTTCGTAGCCTCGGAGTTGAAGCCAGTCGAACAAATAGTCTTCGTGATCGGTTTTACAGGGTCTCCACGACTGTCGGCTTCCCTGCCAACCGTTGCTCGACTGGTCCATCGCGTCAAAAAAACTGAAACGACAGCTGTTTATGAAAGGGTTCAAGTTGAAATGAAACACGGTTTCTTCGTCACAGACGGGCTATCAAGCATCGCCATTTGGAAATGAAGAACTTTCAGAAACCTATTCTTCTAACACTTCATCGAACTTAGGTTGGTCAACGTCTGGACAAAGTTCAGACGCAATCACAATTTTACACTTCTCGTTGCCCCGGTGGGTCTCACTATCGCCGTTCTCGGAATCTTCTGTTTTCTCAAGAGAATCCTTAGAACCCGTCTCAGTCGAAAGTCGTTTCACCAAGCGGCTTTTGATGGATCGGAATTCCTCCTGAGTTAACTCACCCTGGCTTCGCAATTCGTTGACTGCGGTCAACATCTGACGATCGACTTCGGCAGGATCAACATCATCGGTCGTAGGCATTAACAGCCGGGCAATCACCCAAATGAAAACCACCAGCACAACCAGTACAACGCCAAAGAACCACCATTCATCAAACGGCAGTTTTGGTCCCGTCCAGTCCCATTCGGCAAGAATTGGAAACAACATCGCACACACCCTGCTGGCTAACTGAATCCCGTAAAAATCAACAACAGCCCAACATTCCGCAGCCAACAGCTTCCGTTCCTGTCTGCAATACCAGTGTAGCAACCATGGTGCCAATCAACCACAATCATTCGAGATCGCGTAATGTCACAAGGACACCGGCAGCATCTGCCGAGCAGGCCATGAAACCATGTTTCGTACGCAACCCGGCCACGACTTTACCGCGGATTCGTCTGCCAAATTTGTAATCTGAAATTGTCATCTTTACATCTCACAATTGGCGCTGAATGATCTTTCAGACATGTTTCTCATCGCTGATGACCCACTCAGGTTCAGGTCGTGAGCGGCTGTTGTGTTTTCGCACACACAAAACACCTCAAACAATCAAACTTAACCAATCAGGTAAAGCTGCCCATATTACATTATCTTCGTGACCGGAAGGACTGTGGGACTCATAATCCAGTTTTTCGCGTAGTAAACGTTTCAGAGGTGAATATTCTGCTCATTTGCCATTAGTCTGTCAGAATCTGGGCAGTCGACATCTGCGAATGGACTTGCAGGTCACCCATCAAGTTGTGGAGATCTTATTATGTCCTTTCTTAAATGCCTTCCCGCTCTGGGAATTCTGTTTCTCCTAACTCCGGTTGCTGACGCAGGCCTCTGTGGGGTGCCTTCGTATTCGTGCTGTCCCACCGCAGCCTGCAATCCTACGTGCTGCTACACAACTTGCCGAGTTGCGACGGAGACATGTTACAAAACCGTGTGCGACACGGTCTACGAACCTGAAGCCTACACGACGATGCGGACTGTTTACGAGACAGTAAATGAAAACGTCGAACAGACCTGCTACCGAACCGTCACTGAAACGGCTTACCGAGAAGAACCATACACTGTTTCACGGCCAGTAACCGAAACGGCTGTGCGTGAAGAGTCGTATTGCGTTCAACGACCGGTAATGGAGACTCAGTACCGCGAATGCAACTATACCGTTCAGCGGCAGGTGTGGGACGAACAGGTCCGAGAGTGTAAATACACCGTGATGCAGCCCGTGGTCGAAACACTGGAACGAGAGTGCAGACAGGTTGTCATGCGACCTGTTACAGAAACAATCCAACAGGAACGGTGCTATACCGTCATGCGGCCAGAAACTCGAACCCGCTGCGTGCAACGCATGACCGGGCAATGGGTGACTCAACAACAGGTTATTCCGGGCCCCGTGATTCCGCGAATCGTTTGCGGTCCGTGCGGTCCAAGCCTTTGTAGAACTCAGGCACCTCCACGCACAATCTGCAGAAGAGTCTGGTGTCCGCGTGTTGAACAACAGCAAATCCCATATACGGTGATGGTGCCACAAGTTGTCAGGCAGCAGATTCCGTGTCAGATTACCCGTTGCGTGCCCGAAACGATTGTGAAGAAAATTCCGTATCAGGTTACAAGAATGGTGCCTCGAGAAACCGTGCAGAGAATCCCGTATCGAACCTGTCGCATCGTTAATGAAACAAAGACTGAACGTATTCCTTACCAAACCTGCCGATACGTGTCCGAACAACAGACACGCAAGGTGCCTTATACGGTCTGCCGCACGGTAACCGAACAGCTCGTCCGAAAAGTGCCATACTGCGTGCAAAAGCAAGTGCCATACGTAACAACTCGACAGGTTTGCAAGCAGGTGCCGCGTGAAGTTGAGCAAACCTGCACTCGAATGGTTGCCAAACAGGTGACTCGTCAGGTGTCATATGTGCGATCGTACTTAGTGCCCGAAACCGTTTGCGGATCAGCAATGTCTGCTGGGTGTAACGCCTGCGGACAATAAGCGAACGCGGGCTTTATCGCCTGCTCTGGTGCCGTTAATCGCATGGCCTAAAACATCAGCAGTTAATGGGGTTGGCTTGGGTGATCTGTTCGTAAGCAACGGCCTATGATGGTAGATGCATCTGAAGCTGCACGAACGGACTTTTGAAAGTTCAGCGATGCCTATTTTCAGAGTGCAGACTTTAGGCTCTTGCGTTAAGAAGATCATCACTACGGGCTGACCAACTGCACCGACTGGTCTCACCCCGAAAAGCCTGCAGCGGACGATCGATGCTGTGCAGCGTTTTACGCTGGCTCATTGCCGCCAATGTGGCGTGCGTAAGGTGATTGCCGTATTTCACGCGCCAGTAATGTCCATCGAGATCCTGCAAGTTGCTCTAACTTACCTGGAAGCGTCCAAAAATGGCTCCGGCGGACAAGCACGCCCCACACGTGAGCGAGTGAATTTTGCAATGGCTGCATTCACTTGCTCACGCCGCGGACATATGAATTTTCCATTTCAGAACCACCTTTTGAACAGACCTGCTCTGTTCCATCAACGAACAGTAAAACGCTTGCTCGCCACTGCCAAAAATGTGGAGTCGTTTTCGAGACGCAGATCTTCGCTTTTCCTGACAACAACAAAGCTTACTGCACGTCCGCAACAGAAAAACTGTAACTGGTTGACTTGTTCACCAACTCCGCCAGCTTAGGATGTTCCGAAGCCGCATATGAGCCCAACGGGCCGATCGACCAGGAAACGAAGCCCCGGTCAAAAAACCTGAGTCGCATGTAGCGCCTCTGCTTTGGTACATCGCTGCCCAGTTACGCAAGAAACAACGCTAGTCCACATCCTCTAATTGAGGGTCTTAACAGGCAGGTGTTAGCTTGCGAACGACGTCAGCGATATCTCGAACCGATCAAAACAAACGCAGCGCCAACATTGCGGCTGCCTCGGAAAATAGCTCCTCACCGAAATTCGCGACAGGCGTTGGCTCGTCGC
>JBDNFN010000067.1:0-6958 GCA_041689795.1 Fuerstiella sp.
ACGACTGGTAGAACTCCGCAATCCTCACGGCGAGACATTCTCCAACACGTCATAGTCTCATCGTTGGTGATGCCATAACTGGCCAGGCCGTTTTCGCTCCCACCCGAGCCACGTTCTCGAACCCCGACACCCGGCGACTCAGTCGGTGAAAGCCGACAACGCCCCCTCGCGCGCCGTTCACCACTGCAGCGATTATTTACAATCGCTGCTGGCATCGACCGACGTTCAGGCAGGCTTCAAACTGTTTTCGAGCCCTAATTCACGGTGCATCCGTTCAGCCACCGCAATTTTCGAAATGCGATACACGAAAGCTCTCACACGCTCGTCCGGCGTGACCAGATCAGCCGGAGAATTCGCTTTCGATCCAGGGACAGAGGTCGCCGCGTCGTTGTCGCAACCGGATCCTCGTGTCGATTACCTGAATATGACTCTGGGGCTGCAGCTTGATGTTGGTAATAACTGGTTCATGCGCTGCGGGCAGGTCTTCCCCCTGATAAACAACAACAGCTTCACATCGGAAACTCTATTGCAACTGGAACGCAGATTCTGACGTAACACACGGGAACAACCGGCCATGTGTTTCACGCCATGTGTTTCCGAAGGCAGCTTTAACAGGTCCGATAGCGTTGCCTGTATTTCAGCGGTGTGAGACCTGTACTCGACTTAAAGTGACGCGACAGATGGCTTTGGTCATAGAAACCGCATTCCATCGAGATTTGCGTCAGTGCCAAATCGCTGTGTTGCAACATATGCCTGACAACTCCGATTCGCACTTCGCGAAGATAACGAATCGGCGAGATACCAAAATTCTTTGAGAACTCACGTTGCAACTGGCTCACTGATAAGTGAACGTGCTCAGCCATATGAGTAACCTCAATGGCGCGAGCATAATTCTCGGTCACAAACGCGATTACGCTTACCAGGCGACTGTAGCCAGCAGAATCCTCCGCTGAATATTCGTACGGCCGCTTCACTCCAGCAATCCCGACAACTCTGTCTTTGCGATCGTGTAGCGGAATCTTGCTGCACAGATACAATTCAGGTACACCGTTTTTCCCAGGCACCATCCACACCTGGTCCGACAGCGATTCGCCCGAAGTAATCACTCGCTGGTCTTCGGCCACATATTGAGTGGCAATTGCCGGAGGAAAGAAATCGAAATCGGTGCGGCCCACTAATTCATCCGGGTGGCTTGCTCCCACAACCTTGCAAACCACTCGATTGGCACGCACAAAACGACTTTCAACATCCTTAATGTACATATAGACGCCGGGAATCGTGTCAAACAAATCCAATAGAGTTCGCGGACGGGCAAGCTTTGTAAAAAAACGATCCTGCCATTCTTCTGGATTTTGGGGTGCTGCAGACATGCGGTAAATATACAATTTTTTGCAGGGAATCTGCAATACTCGCCACGCCTCATCTGTGATAATTAAAACTACAAAAACGGTGCAACAGCACAGCCTACAAACGAAACCTCACTCCAACTTTCGTAGAAACATACCATGCAAACCTCATCCTTGGCAGCAGATCTGGATTCTCAGACATCTGACATGATGCTGGCAGCAGCGATCCAAAAATCGCTGGAACTCGGCGTAAAGATGAACATCGCCATTGTTGATGTCGGAGCAAACCTGAAAGCGTTTCATCGTATGGATGGGGCATGGCTGGGCAGCGTCGACATTGCCTGCAGAAAGGCTCGAACGGCTCGTTTTTTTGACATGCCCACTGGAGCAATCGGTGATTCCTCGCAACCGGGAGGTCCACTTTACAACATTGAACATTCCAACGGCGGCCTGATTTCCTTTCCCGGTGGATTACCGTTGACCAACGAACGAGGCACAGTCATCGGAGCGATCGGAGTATCCGGATCGACAGTTGAGAATGATCAAACTGTTGCCCAATCAGGCATCGACGCGATGGCTGGAGTCTGTACTTAGCAGCTGACCAGAGTATTATTAGCTACCCAGCATTTATCGCATCGAGATAATCACATCGTCCCTGGCTCATTCCACGGTGACGTAGTCGTACAAAATCGAGAAAGACAATGTCTAACATCTTCTCAAGCAGCTTCTCTTCACGCCTAGCTCGACTGCTTCCACTGGTGGGCGTGCTGATTACGATGCAAGGTTCCGCCTTTGCTGCCGATCCGGTGCAGTACAACCGTGACATTCGTCCCATTTTGGCCGACAATTGTTTTGCATGTCACGGCCTCGACAACATCGGGCGCAAGGGCGATCTAAGACTTGACGTACGAGATGCTGCGGTCGACGCGGGTGCAATATCACCCGGCGATGCAGACAGCAGCGAATTGATTGCGCGCATCCTGAGTCACGATGCCGACACCATGATGCCACCACCCAGCACAAAGAAATCTCTAACGGCCGACCAACGTGATTTGCTAAAACGGTGGATTGTGGAAGGTGCCAATTACGAAAAACACTGGGCGTTGATTCGACCTGTAAGTCCACTGGTGCCATCAGCAGATGATTCGTCCTGGGCAAAGAACGAAATTGATCGTTTCGTTCTCGATTACCTGCAGCGTGAAGGGCTCACGCCTGCGACCGAAGCCAATCCACGAGTGCTGTTTCGCCGACTAAGTCTGGACATCACGGGACTTCCACCAGCACCAGCCGATGTCGCAGCATTTGTTACGGACTATCAAAAAAATGGCGACGCTGCACTTGCACAGTGGATCGATCGGCTCATGGCTTCAGAAGCCTGGGGCGAACATCGAGGGCGATACTGGCTGGACGCAGCTCGTTATGCTGACACGCACGGCATGCACTTTGATAACTATCGCGAAATGTGGCCGTATCGAGACTGGGTGATCCGTTCATTCAACAGCAACCAACCTTTCGATCAGTTTACTGTTGAGCAACTTGCAGGAGACCTGCTTAAAAATCCGTCCACCGACCAGCTTGTCGCGACCGGCTTTCAGCGTTGTGCCATGTCAACCAATGAAGGCGGGACAATTGACGAAGAAAACCGGGCTCTCTACGCCACGGACCGCGTGCAGACTTTCGGCTGGGTTTACCTTGGTCTCACCACTAACTGCTGTCAGTGCCACGATCACAAGTTCGATCCGATCACGATGAAAGACTATTATTCGCTGGCGGCGTTTTTCCGTAATACAACTCAGCCAGCCAAAGACGGTAATGTGAAAGATGGACGCGGCCCGGCTATTCGAGTTCCGGTAGAAGCTGACAGAGCCCGATGGGCATCGATCGACGCAGAAATCGCTGCAGCCAAATCTGCTCGCGATACCCGACGGGCGACAGCTCAGGAACCCCTTGCCAAATGGCTGGCTTCTACAACAGCAGATTCCATACGTGAAACGATTCCAACAGATGGACGCCTCGCCTATCTGCCATTGACGGAAGGCACTGGAAACAACGTCGTCGCAATCGGCGATGTCGACGAAATCATGGTGATCGGCAACGGCAATCTAACATGGATCGATGATGGAAAACTTGGTCCGGCCATTCAACTTAAAACCGGCAGCACGCTGGAAGCTGGCTCTCTTGGCGATTTTTCGCTGGAACAACCATTCTCGCATGCTGAATGGATTCGCACACCAAACCCCGATCCCACAGCGGCCATCATCGCGCGTATGGATGAAAGAAACGAACATCGCGGCTGGGACCTGTTTATCGCCGGGGGGCGGCTGGCAACTCACATAGTGAGTACATGGCCGAACAACGCACTTAAAGTGACGACTCAGAAACCAGTCATCAAAAAAGACACATGGCACCATGTTTGCGTCACAATTGACGGCAGTGGCAAGCCGGAAGGCGTTTCAATCTACATTGATGGAACGCGACAGGAAACGGAAATCAGCACCAACAATCTAAAGCTCGACGCCGACGTTCGCACGGAATCACCGCTGCGAATTGGCCAGCGCAGCGAAGGTTCTGTTTTCGACGGAGGTTCTGTACAGGATGTTTATTTGTACAACCGAGTTCTCAGCGAAAGTGAAGTCAACCTGCTTCGAGAAACCGAACTTCTGGCACGATCACTCAAAATAAAGTCCGATCAGCGAACAGACCAGCAACAGGCGGCTTTGCTGGAATACTACCTGAACAATTACGACATTGAGTTCCCGAAACTTGCTTCTGCGGTTATCGAACTGGAAACCGAACGGACAGCCATTGAAGCTCGCAGCCCGGTAACGCTGGTTCAGGTTGAACGAACGGATCGCCCGGCAATAACTAACATTTTGATGCGGGGCGAATACGACAATGTCGGTGAAGAAGTGACGGCCGCTCCGCCTGCAGCCCTACACCCCTTCGCAGAGGATGCTCCCAAAAACCGATTGGGACTCGCAAGATGGGTCGTGGATCCTGCCAATCCACTTACAGCACGAGTGACTGTGAATCGATTCTGGCAGGAAATATTTGGCCACGGTATTGTGACGACCGCGGAAGACTTCGGTGTCATGGGATCACCGCCAACGCACCCGGAACTACTCGACTGGCTGGCCACAGACTTTGTTGCCAACGACTGGAACGTAAAACGGTTTTTTAAAAACATTCTAATGAGTGCTACCTATCGCCAGGCTGCGAAATTCACAACCGACAAGCTGGCGAAAGACCGTGATAACCATCTGTATTCTAGAGGACCCCGTTTTCGCATGGATGCCGAAATGGTGCGGGACCTTGCCCTGTCCGTCAGTGGATTGCGTTCGCACAAAATGTTCGGGCCAGGAGTTCGCCCGTATCAACCAACCGACATTTGGAGCATGGTCGGCCTGCCGGGTGGCGACACACGCGATTACAAAGCAGATACCGGCGAAAACCTTTACCGCCGCTCGGTGTAGACGTTCTGGAAGGGGATGGCACCTCCACCGAGCCTGGAAGCCTTCAAAGCGCCCAGCCGAGAAGTCTGCTCGGTGCGTCGCGAACGAACCAACACACCACTTCAGGCTTTGGTGACATTAAACGATCCGCAATTTGTTGAGGCCGCTCGCAAACTGGCTGAATCGGCTATCACGGAAAATGGGAACGATAACGTCCGAATCATAAACGCGATTACCGGCCGAATTCTCAGTCGCTCTTTCACGGAAGACGAAATGGCAATCGCACTGACAACGCACGCCGATCTGGCAAAGTATTACATCGAACATCCGGACAACGCAAAGTCATTACTGGCATTTGGCGAATCTCCCGTCGATGAATCGCTTGACCCCGTCAATCTTGCCGCGTGGGTGATGACCTGCAACGAAATGCTGAACCTGGACGAAGCTCTGACCAAGTAACAGAATTCCTGCTGACAAAACATTCCGGCGATGCCTGCCAAAAACGAGACAACCGCATGAACATCTTCAACGACGCAAAACTCTTCCAGACCCGGCGACACTTTCTCGCCAGCGGAAAACATCTGCTGGGCGGTGCCGCACTCGCTTCGCTTGCCGGACAGGCTGGTGCATTTGCTGCAGACGGGCACAGCGTTGTGCCGCATTTCGCACCGAAAGCCAAACGCGTAATCTACCTGCACATGGTTGGTGGCCCCGCGCAGATGGATCTATTCGACTATAAGCCGGCTATGCAAGAACAGTTCGACAAAGATCTGCCGGAATCGATTCGCAAAGGACAGCGTTTAACCACCATGACCAGCGGGCAGGCTCGCTTTCCCATCGCACCATCAAAGTTCAACTTCGAACAATTCGGTGACTGCGGTATGTGGATGAATTCCGATCTGCTGCCGTGGCTCTCAAAAAAAGCCGACGATATCTGCATGATGCGTAGTCTGCATACTGAAGCCATTAACCACGAACCAGCCATCACGGCTATGCAAACGGGAAATCAGATTACCGGTCGGCCATGCCTGGGGTCCTGGGCATCGTACGGGCTGGGTTCGATGAACCAAAATCTGCCGGCGTTTGTAGTGTTGGTGGCGATTCCCAGTAATCGCGAACAGGAACAGGCAATTTCTTCAAGACTCTGGAGTGCCGGCTATCTGCCTGGTGAACATTCAGGTGTTTCGTTTCGCAGTGGTAAAGATCCAATTCTGTTCATCAACAACCCGCCTGGCGTTCCCGATGCAATTCGCCAACGCACAATCGAAGGACTCAACGCGCTAAATCAAATCAACTACGAAGCCATTGGCGATCCGGAAACGCACACGCGAATTCAGCAGTACGAATTGGCCTTCCGCATGCAGGCCAGCGTTCCGGAACTGACCGACATCAATTCAGAATCAAAGCACACATTTGATCTGTACGGAGAAGCCGCCAGAAAACCTGGATCGTTCGCGAACTCCACTTTAATGGCGCGTCGACTTGTGGAACGAGGCGTTCGATTTGTCCAGGTTTATCACAACAACTGGGACCATCATTCCAACGTGGCTGGCCGCATGCCCAGCCAGTGCAAAGATGTCGACCAACCATGTTACGCGCTACTTGAAGACCTAAAGGAACGCGGCATGCTGGACGACACACTGGTAATCTGGGGTGGCGAATTTGGACGTACAATCTACTCGCAGGGCGGCCTGTCAAAAGAAAACTACGGCCGCGATCACCACCCGCGGTGCTTCAGCATGTGGATGGCCGGCGGCGGCACAAAGGGCGGAACGATCTACGGCGAAACAGACGACTTCTCGTACAACATCGTCAACAACCCGCTGCACATACGAGACTTCCACGCAACAGTTCTGCACCTGCTGGGCTTCGACCACGAACGGCTCAATTTCAAGTACCAGGGGCTCGATCAGCGACTAACCGGAGTCGAACCCGCACTAGTCATCAACGAACTGCTGGCTTGACTAGATACGAGCCAGAGAATCGCCAGGCCTTAGCAAACACGATTGGATCAAGGCACGAATGGCGTTGTCCACGGGTATTTTGCGTTTTTGCGACCGTGAATTGCCGCGACCGCGCAGCGTTGAAGAACTCGATCCGTCGCGTTCATAAATTTTAAGTTTTTTTACGCATGCAGACATGACGTCGATGGCGTGACCC
>JBDNFN010000068.1:0-2373 GCA_041689795.1 Fuerstiella sp.
AAAAAGAGTATCGCCAGCTACTTCAGCCGATGTTTGACGAGGTTCACGACCCGCTCACTAGTTAGATCGCTGACTTGTAGGCTGCGGGAAAATGAGGACCTTCTTGCAATCGCGACGGAGTGCGATGTTCACATCGCCACAATTTGCGACGCTCCTTGGAACCCAAGCTTGAAGGGTGAAGAGTCGTCAGGTCGATAGTGTCGAATGAAAGCGGTGCTAATTCGGATCCATCGGGGTTTACCGTAGTGGGTAATCAACTGCTGAAGCGGCTTGCAGCCATGGTCCCGAAGATTCCGGGGACGGCACCGCTGCGGACAATTCGGAAGGCTCACCGAACCAGCTGTGACACTCATTTGCGACTAGCATGCGTCGTGATTATAGTGTTGGTGCCGCACAGGTGGGACTGGGACGTGCCAGACCAATATCGTCACATGTACGCTTAATAGTGCTTTTCGCTCGTTGTGGACATCGCCAGAAAGTATGGATAGAGCAACTCAGAGCGAACATCGCCAAAAGTCTGTGGCACAGGCATGCTTTACACTTGGGATAACTTTTCCGCGACTATCCCAGGGACTTGATTGGCTCATCACGAAAGACGGCTACGATCCCAAGCTGCCGCGAAAAATCCGTGCCCTCGATCTACCACAGGATTTGTTACATCCATACCAATGCATTCCGCATGAACCTTCTCGTAATCAGCGAAAGCAGATTCTTGTGGATTTGCAGCAGGTCCGGACTCTCAACGATGCTCTGAGAAACACTTTATCCTGCGAATCAGGCGAGGCAAGCCAACCCAACGTTCAAAGAATGGCACAACTTTTCGACCAGCTCTTTAAGATCGAACAGGAAGACTTCATTGAGAACGAGAAATGGCATTCAGACGAAGCGAAGACAGATTTCGAGGCTCGACGAACTGAATTACAGGACTCCACGATCGACGCTGCAAGACAGTGCAAAAATCAATTGGATAAGTTCGTCAATACGCTTCGCTCAGGACGTCGTAAACTTTTCGAGCTGGGTCAGATACTCGCCAACGTGCATACGGAAACTCAGGCCGAATCGATGGAAACAGGGCGTGAGTCAGAAACGCTGCTAAAGTGGATTGCAGATGTTCAAAACGCAGTGGCTGACGCAGCTGATAGTTACCCGCAGCTTAGTGTTTTCAGGTTTTGCACCTGGAGCAGTTCACCTGGCAGTGTCGACGACAATATCTCAACGCTGATCGAGCAGCTGGGACTCGCCCTGAGAGAGGAGTCCAGCGAGGAAAGGGACGGCGGGCACCGAAGACACCGTTTCCCCAGAGCTAGTGAGGCTCCAGAACCTAAAGATGCCGACGGCTGGGAACAATTGGCAAAACAACCAATTGAGTTGTTTGGTACAGAGCTGCAATTCACGCACCAGCAAGGACTTGTTTTGGTTCGACTGCTCTTCTCACCGGGCGAATGGCTGACAGCCGGTGATATCGCAGTCGTGGATTCCTCATGGAATCGCGTGCAAAACAAGAGACAAGAGATCAGCTCTGTAATCACAAAAATGGAAACGGAGTTGGCAAAGCAGCTCAATGTTAACTATCAAAATGGAAAACAGAACTCCACCGAACGGCCTGTTCAACGACGCACGGGGCAAGAGAAAAGAGCACAGTATCGCGTTGATCTGAATACGATAGAGCGGCTCATCAACCAGCGTCGCTGAAGACTCCCTAATCAATTTGTGACATATTTTTCCACGCAAGCGTAGATGGCAATACCCCGGCAATAACCCGGCAATACTCATTTCGCACACTTCTGCTCCGTTTCACTTAACGACAGGAGTCTTTGCGATGCCATCAGCCCAATTACCTGAGCGGTTCACGTCCCGCGAAGTTGCCACGCAGCTTCAAGTTCATATTGCGACCGTCCACCGGTGGACCCTCCGTGGTGTTCGTGGACGAAAGCTTCGATCCCACCTTATCGGTGGACGCCGGTTCGTTTATGCGTCGGACCTGGAAGAGTTTTTGAATTCCGGGCCAACTGCCAACGAGCCCGCAACTCAGGATCAACGTCAACAACTCGCCCAACAACAGTTGGCCAGTTTTTGTGACCGGCCAGGTGTAGACGGGAGCCACCACGCGTGAGTGACCTTCCAGCAGTCACCGCCTCAGTCCGCCCTCTACAACTCGGCAGGCACCGCCACGTGATCAACCCTCGTAATTGCAATGAATCCGACATTGCTGCTTGAGTGGCTAATCCATGTAAGCGGAACGAAAAGAAACAGCTGAACCGCAGTGACCCTGTGTTCAGCACTTTGGCCAACGTCTTTTTGCAGGTCCTCAGTTGCGGGTTCGTCGAGTGGCAGACCTGACTGTCGGACCGATCCTATTTACTTCTAAAGGTC
>JBDNFN010000069.1:0-7398 GCA_041689795.1 Fuerstiella sp.
AGTCCCTCGAAGCTCGACAACTGCTTGATCATCTTCGGAAGACGCAGGTCTCGCTTCGCGATCAGCAACGGCTGCACGTTGTGAACAATATGCTCCTTCCCTGCAGAATCAATTGCTCCGACAATGCACACAGGGCGTGGCCCAACACTCACGCCAGATTAATTCGCGGATCGACATCTAGGGCTTTCACGACTTGCTCAGGACTGCGACGTTTTCGCTTCGAATTACTCATCAAAATCTCCTCGCCCGGAATTGGGCTCTGAAGACTCTCATTCTAACTGGTACCGAATTCGGGGAGCACGCCAAGAATTGCCAGCCCCAATTCAGTGGTGCAGCCCTTGAGTAAGCACCGGTCGACCTTAAGTAACGTCTGTTAAGGCGCGTTGTTGGCTTCTGCATCGAGCTTTGAGAAATACCGATTATCTTTTTCCCAGTCGTACCGAGTGTAAATGAGCGTCGATGAATCTGTTTCCTGAACTTCCAGCCGATCCAGTCGAAAACCCATTGCAGTGATTTCAGTGAACATCACCCACGCCAGATTTTCGACGCTGGTGGGGCCATCCAGCACTTTCATTCTAAAGCCTTCACCCGTGCGTTTAGTATGGTCAAGTAAGGTCTGATACAGCAGGTCATTACGGTTAATCAGCAGGCCATGATCAAAGTTTTCCTTCAGGTACGGTTCGATCTTCGCGTCAAAGTCGCCGAATAATGTGCTGATGTCGCCTTCCCGCTCAACTTCAAAATGTATTCTTAGACCATAACGGTGACCATGAATATTGCTGCACTTATCGCGCAGAGTTTCGTTACGATGAGCGGCGTAGAATTTGTATTGTTTTTCGATAATCATTTAAATATTCCGCGATAGCCGATGTTCGGTAATTCAAACAGTGGCCAATGTTATTGTTTCCCCGGATTGTATCGTGGCAGGGTTTGCATCACCCAGCGTTGTCGTAAGCGTATCGACTTTCAACAACTAATTTAATCGTCATGACAATTGATACAAACACTACCACCACGAGCTCTTTCTGGTATTGCCTGTCTCCCCAAATCGAACACTGAAGTTAAACGGTAATCATGCCGTTTGAACGATTACCCGGAATCAGGCAAAATCTGCTGCACCCTACGACTTCTATTGGATGTTTTCCCTGACAATGTTGTGCTCAGACAAACTTAGAATCGTCCTTGCCGCTTCAGAAGCTGTTCCGTTTTCTAAAACGGGTGGGCTGGCAGACGTATCTACAGCACTGGCCAAAGCGCTGGACGCCATGGGGCATGATGTCACTCTGGTGGTTCCGGACTATCGCCTGCTTCGACTTGCCCGTCCCGAACAACTGCCCGTCGTGAGCGACACAGGATTGCGGTTCGGATTATCTATCAACGGAAAGTACGTCACCGCTGGCGTCAACTGGACGGCGCTTCCTGGTTCCGGAGTGAAGGTTCTGTTGATCAGTCAGGCGGACTACTTCGACCGACCTCAGCTTTACATGGAAAACGGCCAGGGATACCTGGATAACTGCGAACGTTATTGTTTCTTAAGTCGCGCGGTGATGATCATCTGTCAGCAGATGGTCTTACGGCCCGACATCATTCACTGCAACGACTGGCAAACCGGGCTGATTCCGGCTTTATTGCACAGCGTTTATTCCGGTCGTCCAGGATTTGAAAATGCCGCGTCGGTCATGACTCTGCACAACATGGCTTACCAGGGAAGATTCTGGCATTGGGATATGCCGCTGACGGGAATGGAATGGAAGTATTTCAGCCTGAACCATATGGAGATGTGGGGAGATGTGAACCTGCTGAAGACAGGCATCTCGTTTGCTGACCAAATCACAACGGTCAGTCCCACCTATGCTCGTGAAATATGCACACGTGAAGGAGGCGAAGGGCTTGATGGACTGTTGAGTTATCGCCGCAGGGATCTAGTCGGAATCTTAAATGGTATTGACGCCGATGTTTGGAATCCGAGCAGCGATCCACTGATTCCCGCTCATTACTCGGTTGAAGACATCACCACCGGCAAGGCCATTTGCAAGGCGCGTCTGCAGACACGACTGGGGCTGCCTCAGCGAGATGACATACCAATGTTTGGCATGGTCTCTCGAATGTCAGACCAGAAAGGCTTTGACCTGTTGGCAGCTTGTGCGTCCCGATTACTGTTGCACGATATTCAGATGGTTTTTTTGGGAACCGGTGAACCGCGTTACGAAAGCTATCTGAAACATCTGGCGGCCAATCATCCGTCAAACGTGGCAATTCTGGTCGGTTTTGACGAATCGCTAGCTCACCAGATTGAAGCTGGTTCCGACGCGTTTCTGATGCCAAGCCGCTTTGAACCATGCGGGCTGAATCAGATGTACAGCCTTCGCTATGGTACTTTGCCTATTGTCCGCAAAGTTGGCGGCCTCGCTGATTCAGTCATCGATACGAATTCAGAGACGCTGGCAAACAACACGGCAACGGGCTTTGTTTTTGATAGCTATGATTCGACTGCATTGGCCGAAACAATTGAACGGGCCATCGACCTGTATCACCAACCGGACGACTGGCGGCGAGTGGTGAAGAATGGGATGTCACTGGACTGGTCATGGGAAAGCAGTGCTCGGCACTACATCGAGGTTTACCGACGAGCTTTGGAACGACGTCTCCAAAGAACGCTCGATGGACGAGAATAGCCAGACTTCCAAATCAGTATTATGCGAGCGAGCGAAATCCACCGACATGGCTTGCGGCGGCTCGAATTATCACTCAACCGGTTCAAGCTGCTGCACGGGAATGTAAAACTTCAGATACCGAACTCCGTCCGAATAGCGTTCCCCGCCGGGATGAGCGACCAGCACTGTTGCTCGCTTTGTGACGCGATTAACAATGCCTTCCAGACGATTGCCTTCGTAGTCGAAGCAGACTCGCGAACCGGTTCGAATGCCGTACTTTACCACCGCAACATCGCGAGGCGTCAGCAATTCGTGACGATGATCGGTGTGGCCGAACAGCCGTGCTGCAATATTCTGAAAACGATGCAGCGAACAACTGGAATCCGTCCAGACAAGCATTTCAATCAAATGCACGATTTCATGTTCCATCACACGCATCAGCCCATCAAGTCGAGAATCGCATTCCAGGCCGGTGACGCGAACCTTGTGTTCCGGATCCTGAAAAGACTGAAACAGCAGCGGCGTGGAAACAGCAATTTCGTAACGAGCAGGCGTCTGACGTTGGCTGTAAGTCCACCGAGTTGTCTTTCCGCCTGCACGTGTCATGCGTTTCGAAAGCCGAAATGAAATCTGACGCGGGTCAAGGCTGCCATGTAGCAGCCCTCGAAAGAAGGTTTCATCGTAAAGTTCGAACAGCAGCTTCAAATCATCAGGATGAAACCGTGAAAAATTGGCTTCGCGTAAAAACGGCGATGTAACGAAAACCTGTTCGGCAATCATCATCACACGCCGCTGCCGTTCAGCACCGCTAACGCGTTCTTCGCGAACAAGAGATTCCAATTGTTTTAGTCCGGACATCTGAAAAATATAACAGATCAAAATCCAAAGGTGGAAGCTACATTCGCCTTTCCGTGTTCTGTGCGGGTTGCGAACCGGAAGAACCTGTCGTACTTTAGGTGTCGAAGACTTCGGTTCCAAAGAAACTCGACGGGAAGACAAGATGATTCGGACTTACTGTGTATTGCTGCTGGCAGTTGTTTGGGGAACACCTCTGGCGACTGCGGCAGAGCCATTGAAGGGGTCACGCCCGAATATCATCCTGATCATTACGGACGATCAGGGCTATGGGCCTGTTGCAAGACACGGACATCCGTGGCTTCGTACTCCGAATATGGACGCACTTTACGACACCAGCACTCGGTTTACCCGTTTTTTGGTCAGCCCAACATGCGCACCAACGCGTTCAGCGCTAATGACCGGTCGGCATCCCATGCAGAACGGGGTGACTCACACAATTCTGGAACGTGAACGCATGACTCTGAATGCAGTCACTCTGCCGCAGGTACTAAAAACCGTCGGCTACACATCGGGCATTTTTGGAAAGTGGCATCTGGGAGACGAAGCACAGTATCAGCCTCACAACAGAGGCTTCGATGAAGCGTTCATTCACGGAGCCGGTGGAATTGGTCAGGTCTATGATTGTAGTTGCGCGGATGCTCCGGGAAACAAATATTTCGATCCGGCCATTCTTCACAACGGAAATTTCGTAAAGACCAAAGGCTTCTGTACAGACGTCTTCTTCGCTGCAGCGTTGGGGTGGATTAAGCAAAAGAAGAATACTGATCAACCGTTCTTTGCCTATATCAGCACCAACGCCCCGCACGGTCCGTTTATCGCTCCACCAGCCAGCCGGAAGCGATTCGAAGACATGGGCTTTGAATCACAAACAGCTGGCTTCTACGGAATGATAGAAAACATCGACGACAACGTTGGGCGACTGCTGGCCAGGCTGGACGAATGGAAGCTTCAGGAAAACACTGTTGTTATTTTCATGTCCGACAACGGCATGACAGGAGGCGGTTCAGGCCGCGCGGGAAAGACGATGGGGACAGCGGCGGATGGCACGGAATTAAAACCGTATAACGCACACATGAAAGGCCTGAAGGGCAGCAGTGACGAAGGCGGCTGCAGAGTTCCTTTCTTTGTGCGATGGAACGGCCACGTAAAACCGGGGCAGGATGTAGATCGCATTGCCGCCCACATTGACGTACTACCGACTCTGGCGGCACTAAGCGGAGCAGCTTTGCCAGAAGGCCAGGTGTCCGGACGCAATCTGCTGCCGCTGATCGAAACTCCAAACGCCGACTGGGAAGACCGTTATCTGTTTACCCACCAAGGACGCTGGAAGACAGGTGCGAATCCAGACGACGATCAATGGAAGCACTTTGCCGTCCGAAATCAGAAATACCGATTTGTGAATAACTCAGAATTGTTTGACATGGAACAGGACCCGTCGCAGAAAATCAATGTCATCACCGAGCATCCGGAAATTGTTGAACAAATGAAAGTCGCATACGAATCATGGTGGAAGGTAACCCGGCCGATGATGATCAACGAATCGGTTTCCATGTCACCGGTCCGACCGTTTCATGTCCTGTTCGATCAGCAGACAAGAAATGGCGGAATTCCCGAATGGCAGGTTCCGAAACTTTAGACGCGGCACGTTGCTGGCTGTTTCGGCCGGGTTCCCTTCGTCTACTGAAGACCTGGCCGAGCCCCACTGGAACCCGTGGGCGACATAAAAACTGTCACAGTGAGCAACAATGAAGAATCGTGCTGGTCCGCTATGCAAGCATTTTTTATCATCGATACAAAAAGTCATGGGCACGGACACTGATTGTACCTGCCGGAAACCAAAACATTAAATGCCGGCAACATAGCGAAGCGGTCTGACTTAATGTCGATCCGTCCATGCGACTTGCGGTTAGTGCGATATGGAATCTTCAACGACCTGAATTTGACCGCGGTCAACGAGCGGTCTAGTAATACAGGCTTGTGACCCAAACCAGTTGCATTACTGTCACGGGCGATTGGAAAGCAATGTGTTTGAGCTATCCCAAATGTGATTTCCTGTATGCCACTCGCTGGCGTTGCATGCGTTTCTAAGGCATAAAAACCTGCAGCGCAGGACGCAACTGCTCCCCGCGGTTCATTTGATCCACTCCATTCTGGCATTCCAATCTTGTAGCTTCACTGGTTATTTAAGCTCAGCCGGCAGTCAACAACTAAACCAAATGCTAAACATGGCTTACTTTACATATTGACAGAACAACTTAGATCCGAAAAAAACGACGTACGGGATAACCCTCACAACGAAGGAAATAGACTCAAGTGAACTTGTCAGCGTTTGGGTCGACAAATAGATTCAGTCTTACACCTAAAGAGCTATCACCAACGACGAATACAAATTCCATGACCATGCACCCACCGCCGATCACCAGCGATCATGCGACGCTCGCCGCGAAACGAGTCGAGCAGGATGACTGCCCCTCGTTGCTGCTGTTTTTGAACGTTGAGGGAACGCAGATCTCTCTGAACCGTTCGGCACTTCTTTTCTTTGCGACAAACAGCCTGACGTGGGACGGCGTCTTTGTGGATTCAGACAGCAGACTGTGGCAGCAAAAAATTGCCAAGTCGCGAACGGAGCAAACACCTATATCCGGTTGTTTCAAACTTCGCCGATTTGATAATGCTGTTCGGACTTTTGTTCTTCGCGCTGAACCACGATATGACCACGTTGGAGCATTTTCCGGGCATGTTGTTTCCGGATTGGACATTACGGACGTCGTATCTGACCGAGAACTGCCGCATGACGCACCGCAGCAGGACGCCTCACCCGACTCCGTGCGCCAGATTGCTCAGAAATGGCACGATGAACTTGTCAGTTCAGTAACAGTTATCACAATCTCCAACGATCTGCTTCCGGACCTGATTTCCAGAGGCGACTCAGGTGCGATTGATGAATTGCTAAATCGTATTTCCATAGCCTGTGCTTCAATTCGCGCTAATGTCGATTCGATGAACGCCATCGCCCGAAATCAACAAAGTCCGCCAGACGCCTGAGCGACTTCATCGGTTAACTGCTCGCTGCATGATCACTGGTCGGCGCACAACTATTTCAGGCCACGTCCGCAAGATATCCAGCGCCCAGAATGACGTCGCGTGGCCCGCGAGCGATACAACAGTCAGATCAGGATCCCAGGATCCTAATCTACTGCGGCTACAGCTTATGTTGTTTCGTTAAGCCGCGCCAGACAAAATAGAAACCGCAGGTATCCACTAATTCAAACAACAGAGACTTCATGTCAATGTCAGAAACCGCAGCCGCAACCGCCATCGCCGTTGAGAGACAGGTTGAAGCTGCTCAGGAAATTGCGACGCGCATTCGGAGTGACGTACTCGATCCACTGAAGTCTGATTTTGTTGGAAAAGACGAAGTGATCGACCTGCTGGGTGTCTGCCTTGTATCCGGAAAGAACCTGTTTCTGCTTGGTCCTTCCGGAACTGCGAAGAGTGCCAGCCTGCGAGGACTCGCGGATCGACTGGACGGCAGATACATTGACTATCTACTGACACGGTTTACCGAACCCAGCGAGCTGTTTGGCCCGTTCGTCATTCGAAAACTTCGAGAAGGTGAGTT
Source organism: Fuerstiella sp. (assembly GCA_041689795.1). Classification (GTDB taxonomy): domain Bacteria; phylum Planctomycetota; class Planctomycetia; order Planctomycetales; family Planctomycetaceae; genus Fuerstiella. The sequence goes on from JBDNFN010000069.1 coordinate 7,135, forward strand.
GCTCACCAACACAGAAGGCATGTTGCCGGAAGGGGAGATCGTCTTTCTGGACGAACTGCTGAATGCCAACAGCGCTATCCTGAACAGTCTGCTATGGCGTTAAACGAGAAGGTGTTTTTGTCGGGGGTTACTGTAGAAAGTTGTGTTTGAGCGAGGTTGAAAGAGGCGGCGTATTTCGGGATGAATTGGTTTGCAAACAATAGACCAGATTCATTTTGAAAGGGACGCCACCCATGACTCAGAGTACCAATTTTCAAGCTGCTG
>JBDNFN010000070.1:0-28983 GCA_041689795.1 Fuerstiella sp.
GGGAAACATAGAGTAGACGTCGTGATAGTTATGGCAACCAAGTGCAAGGTTTTTTAATTGGTTCTTACACTGTGTACGACGAGCCGCTTCTCTTGCCTGCTGAACTGCCGGTAATAGTAACGCGATCAGAATTGCGATGATTGCAATCACCACCAATAGTTCAATAAGTGTAAACCCGCGCGCTGTCCGAAACTTCATTTAGACAATCCTTAATGTGATGAAATACCGATCAAAACCGAAGAGGAATTTTCGCACCGTCACTCGGATAGAATCCTTATCCTATTGGTGAACGTTTCCGAGCGACGATAGTAGCGACATGTTGCACCGGAACTTTCGCTTTGCCTGACATGGCCGTCGACCGCGAAAGTCCCTGCGAGGAAATAGGTTGCAATGGCCGTGCCAAACCGAGGACTCCGTCTGCGAATGCGATTCGGACGCGGTTCCCATCCGGTCTTAACCGGCAATTCCTGAGGCAAAGTGTCGTGGCGAATTTTGAACTCATCAAAACGTGCGTCGACAGCATGTAATGAATGTACGCAGGCCTGCGTGAAATCAAGGCATCGTTGCCGTTGATCCTTCGCGCCGACCAAACGCCACGAACGATTAAGGACTGTGTGTTTCCACGTCGTGACGGTTGCCGTTAAGACGGAGACCGTCAGTTCAGCTTCTGGCGTTTTGCGGTTAACCACGATTCCAATGCTTCACCGTCGGCGCCACGAAGGTGTGGCGCCAGCCACTGGTTTCGGAAGGAACTCAGATATGCAGGTGTCTTCCGTTTTTTGTAGGATGGCTACGCCTATGGAGCGTGGCGGGATGTGGCTACTACCGGCCTTGCTGACCGACTACGCAACTGCTGTCTAAGCGTGTCGGCGGCATTAACAGAAACCAGAGCGACTGTTCGGAGTGCGCAAGTCACTGTTTCACGACAACGATCCGGCGTAAGACTGACTGGTGAAAGCTCGATTACGAATGGTCGCTGCAGGGAACGCCGGGCCCAAATACTGGCCGGGGCTTTCAGCGGTTTGCTCCGGGCTTCGGCGGCGGTGCCATGCACCGAGACTGATAGTCTGTGCTGTTTTGGCAAGCCAGGCTAGTATTGCGATTTGCATGGTTTAAGTAGAGGCTAGTCTTTGTTGCCAGTTGACGACATCGACAGACTTCATATCGCGGGTAAGTTTCGCGTACGATGCACTCGCACGACTGACTTCAACGACCGACTGGCTGCAGCCGCAGACGAAATCGGATGCCTTCGAGCTGAAATACTTCTATACGGATAGTATCGATCGTCGTACCAGCACCGAAGCTCGGTTTGCGAAGTTCAATACATCGGCGGGCGTTCAGACGAACAATTATTGGGATTTCCGAAACACGTATACGTGGGATAAACTGGATCGAGTCGATCTGATGAAACAGGAATCCGCAAGCAATCCGACGGCACCAACGTGGTCCGCGAATGCAGCCGCGACTCGCGCTGGCAAATTTCCATGACACTCATCGAGTACTCCCTGCGGCGCTGTTGAATCCCGGGCGATTTGAAAGTCTACCGTTTTACAGCCAGGGCAATCGCTTGCTGAATACCAGCAGTTGGGCGATGCCGCTTCCATTTCTTGATCAGGCAAACGCTTTCGAACGCTATGAATTCAACCAATGTTCGACTCAGTCATCACCTCTTGCTATGTTGGTGGCTGGCACTGATTCAACGAATTCGGCAGTCACGGAAATGTTCGTGTCTGTTCTGGAATGCACGTCTCATACGGCAGCGGGGGAAGTGTCGACGCACTTGCCGGGCACCACTGACATCTATTGGCGTCGCAGTGCCAGACGCACCAGCTATCTGTTTGCCACAGGACGAGCAACCGACTGGGATCTGCCATGGTCGCAGACGGCAGGCGAAATTCGCCGAGGAATGTTTGGCAACAACGGAGCCGCAAAGATGCGAGACCTGACGGATGGGTGTTCCAAGACGATCGCGGTCGGGGAATCTCACGGCGGGGCGAATCAGAAAGTCAGCGTCAACTTTGGGCCATGGGGATTGACAGGCACAAACACCTGCTGTCACGGCCGAGTAGTCAGCGACAGTTCAACATCTGTCGATCCCATTCACTTTACTGACGCTCGCGGGGCTTTAAATGCGGCCTGGGATGCTACAGAAAGAAGCCACGCCTGAGTCTTTAACAGCACTCATACAAGCGGCGGTCAGTTTTTATTCGGTGATGGCTCTGTTCATTTCCTGAGTGACAGTATCGACTACCGACTGTTTTGCCTGCTGAACTACATTCAGGCTGGTGAGCCCGTGTGGCAGTTTTGGCCCAACCCAGTTTGTTTGCCGAGCGTGGTTGAAAGCCAGGCAGCGGCCAGTTGGCGGCGGTGCAGATTTTGCGGAACCTTTACTGGCGGCTGTCCCGAAATTGCAAATTCAGAAGCCGGCCGCGCGAGTCATCGTATCCGGCCATTGCAAAGTTAACTCGCGGGGCGTGCTTATCTTGGGAAGTTCGGCGGACCGAATTCTGGGACGGGGCTAGCTGGTATGGGGCATGGTCTATTTGCAACGGATCGTGTTTAAGAATGTTGGCGAACGGCATTTCTGATAATGCTTCCCGCATTTTTGCTACCGCTGACAGCGACGCCAGGGGCGGGCATGTGTGTGTGTCCCGCCAGCCCAAATTAGGCACGTTTTTTTAACGTGAAATGGACACATTTAACGGAATTCCAAATGCAAAGAACAACGTTTTGGGGTGCCGTTCTGGCCGCCACGCTACTGGCCGCCGGTTGGGCGGCGTTGCACTTCACGCAGGAATCTGCCGAGGAAATCAGCGTTAGCGGATTCATACTTCTTGACAATTTACCGCTGGTGAACGCCGACGTATTCTTTATCGCAGAAGACGGTGAATCAGAGCTGACCTCGCGGTTTGGTCGATCGATTATCGCTGGTGAATATCAGCTTCTAAATGGAGTAAAGCCTAGTGAATATCGAGTCGTCGTCAGAAAACTGATGGGCTCCGGCGTCGATGGCAGTCGGAGCACAATGAAAACCAGCGACATCGACGAAGGGCAGCTTGAAGTCCGAATTGCGGCCATTGCCGAGCAAAATAATCGGATGGACAATCAGAGGGATCCGGGAGCACGGATGACCTCGATGTTGGCTGCGGACATTCACCCGTTGCCCGATCTGTACAGTTCGGCACAGCACACGGTTCTGCGAGTGACCGTGCCGTTCACCAGAAATGAGACGGCAGATTTTCATCTTTCTTCGAGCACTCCCGATCGTCTTGCAGCGGGGCCATCTGCATCTGAAACTCAGTGATTTCGGCAGACTCGCGCGGCAACATTGCTAAACAGCGGCATCGAGAGTTCCGGAGATCGGTTTCCGACACGTCCTGTATTTCTTCCAGCGGTCCGACTACGATTAGGAATACCAAATCCTGCATATTCAGACTTCGGGGCAAAACGCTTTATGACGGACGCAAACCTAAACGGCATCGAATCGGTTGTCGATATTCTGTGCAAATTAATTTCCATTCCGAGTGTCAATCCGATGGGGCGAGAAGTTTCTGGGGCGATCTACTATGAAGGCTGTGTCAGTGACTGGCTAGTGAGTTTTTTCGAGTCGATTGGTGCCGAATGCGAACGCATTGAAGTTGTTCCCGATCGCCATAACATTGTTGCTCGATTTAATTCGCCGAACGCCGATAACACTATTCTTCTGGACGCTCATCAGGACACGGTGCCGATCGACGGCATGACGATTCCGCCGTTCGAACCGCAGATCAGCAATGGCAGAATTACCGGTCGAGGATCGTGCGATGTCAAGGGTGGTATGGCAGCGATGCTGTTTGCATTCCGTCGGCTTGTGCACGAACAACCAGCAGGCGCGGCGAATGTGATACTTAGCTGCACATGCGACGAAGAATCCACGACGCTGGGCATCAACGATCTGGTCACTTACTGGCTTACGCCCGGCAAGTCAAAGCTGCTTTCATCTGCTCCTGACGTCGCCGTGATTGCCGAACCAACGGAACTGGATGTGGTTGTCGCGCATCGTGGTGTGACGCGTTTTAAGATCCGCACATCCGGCCGAGCATGCCATAGTTCAGATCCGACTCAGGGCGTCAACGCGATTTATCTAATGGCGCAAGTCGTGACCGCATTGGAAGAATACGCCGCTTTACTGGCCAAAACAATTGCCCCTCACCCTCTGTGCGGTGGAGCGACATTAAGCATTGGGCGAATCGAAGGTGGCACGAGTGTAAATATTGTGCCTGACGAATGCGTGGTCGAAGTTGATCGTCGAGTGATCCCCGGAGAAGATCGCGAGCGTGTAATTGCCGATATCCGTGAATTCCTGAATGATCGTCTGAACTTCGATGTCCAGTTTGATCTTCCGTGGATTGAAAGTCCTGCTTTAACAGACTCTGACAACGGACCGCTTGCCAGGGCGGTGCTGCAATGCGTGGCTGCGGTTGATGGTCAGCACGTTGCTGTTGGGGTACCTTATGGAACTCATGCTTCCCGTACGAGCGGCGCTGGAGTTCCTTCAATTGTGTTTGGCCCCGGTTCGATAGAACAGGCTCATACAAAAGACGAGTTCCTGAAAATTGATCAATTGGAAAAAGCGGCCGAGGTTTACTATTTGATTTGTACCGGCGACGACAAGCTGTGGAATGCGAAGCCGTAGCCTTTCGATTTGTGCCAACAATGCCTGAACCCAATCGTCGTTCGATCGAACAGTTTCTTAATTTCAAAGACGAACGCCCTACCATTACGCCGCGTCATTACGGAGAGTTCACTGAATCGATTGATCTTTCGGACGGTAAAGTTCATCTGCTGCGTCAGGCACTGCCTTCTGAGCAGGCGTCTCGCTTTGTCGATTACCTGCGTACGAACATTGTTTGGCATCACGAAGTCTATCGCGGTCGACCCACGCTTCGTGGAACGGCATGGTTTGCGGACGAATCTGTTGAATACCGATATTCCGGGCAGGCGATGATTGGTTCCGGCTGGGATCCCACCGTTTCTTCCATCTGCAGGCTAGTTGAAGAATTGTGTGGAGCAAAGTTCAACAGTGTTCTGATAAATCGTTATCCGGATGGTCAGGCTCAGATGGGCTGGCATGCGGATGACGAACTGGAACTCGGCAGGAATCCCACTATCGCGTCACTATCGTTCGGGGCGTCCAGAACATTTAAACTGCGACATAAGACAATAGCGGAAACTCGCGAATGCGTGCTGGATGACAATTGCCTGCTGGTCATGGCGGGACAACTGCAGCATCACTGGCAACACACGATTCCGCGTCGAACCAGTAAGATCGCAGAACGCTTCAACCTGACGTTTCGCTACACGATACCGGACTTCTGGAAGTCTGTATGAATCACAACCGCATCATGATACCGCTATGCGGTACATGATCAGCAACACGATGGTTTCCAGTACAGCCGCGAGAATGCCAGAGCATCGGCGAACCTGCAGGCAGGATATCAGTAAAAAACCGGTTAACGAAACAACTACTGACAGGATGGCAGAAACGTCAATCACCACGGACCATGCACCGCCGCTGTGTCGCCCTTTGTGAAGATCGTTAAAGACAGATACAAGATCGTTTGCTGTAACTGCCACTGTATAGTCACCGGACTGGCAGTTAATTCTGGCAGTTGCAGCATAGCCGGGACTCTGAAACGTGAGTTCGCATTCGTCTTCAAACACCAGAAAGTCGCTGACACCGCCCTGCAACCGATGAGTAGCTCGCAGGTATTCGGCTACTTCCAACTTTGAGACCTGGTGGCTGTAGTCGTTTTCGTCCCAGTCAGCCGGATGGTCAGCACCGTTGTTCAGCGATGTTGTGTCGAGCTGTCCCTGTTGTTCTGAAGTATGTTTGTCAAAGAACCAATCGGGATGATTTAAGGTCAGCCCGGTGACACTAAAGAACAGAATTATGGCCACGTCGAACAACGAAAGGTAGATGTGCAGCCAACGGCTCCACGAAGCAATAAACCGGTGCACCTTACGTTGTGAACTGTCGCAGCAGGATTGGAATTTGTCATCAGCCTGCTTACTTCTTTACGTAGTTCACAGATGCTGACTTGGTTTCAACGTTGCCCTTGAGTTTTTTCTGGAAGGACTTACTTCCAAATTCAAACTCATATTTCATCCACTGGTAAGTGACGTGTTCTCGAGCGGATTCCAGATACAAAGTGTACAGTGCGGACTTCAGCAGTTTTCCGCTGTCGTCGCGACCGTCCCACGCCACTTTGTACTTGCCAGGATTTCTGATTGTCTTGAAAATTGTGCCAATCAACTGTTGTTCGTCGACAAGACTTCGTAACTGGTCTGAGGCGTACCACCGTCGCAGATCGCGATACCATCGTGGTCCCGGATTATCTGCCATTAGAAACAGCGACCGATTTTTTACAGGAAATCCGTCTTTGTCTTCCACCCGAACGGCAACATAAGGTCGACGATAGCACGCACTATTGGCTGGCTTGCTGATTTCGAATTCGATCTTCATTTTGTGGTCGGTCGCCGGCAGAGCTTTGTCCGATTCAGCTTTGGCAGGTTCCTGCAGACCAGGCTCTTTTGCAGTGGGCTCGCTGGTTCCGGACTCGGACGTTTCAGTGGCGACACCGGATTCGGGCCAGTTCTCACTGGCGATTGTGTCCCCCGCTGCAGTGATCAGCAGACATTCAACGTTCGGCAACGAATTCACCAGAACAATGCTGACTGCCGATGAAAGGACGCTGCAGATTGTTCTACTGCGTCTGCTGTCGATGCGTCATCTGCCAACACAGTGGCACTGATGATGTTTGAAACCGGTTGGCCAGTCCGGGGATCGACGATGTGTGAGTAACTTTGGTTGCCAATTCGAAAACTTCGTTCTGACGAACCGCTCGTGGCGACAGCACCTTGCACCACGACAATTGTCTGCAGCGTGGAGATCCGCTTTCCTCCGCATTGGGATTTGCAATGGACACAACCTGCGTCAGGTCGCCGGCGACTCGCATATCACCTCCGATATTAACCATCAACCCGTTACGTTTTTCAGGTTGCTCAGGACCTCATCACAAACCGCATCCAGAATTATGCGTTTTGCAAGCGCTTTCAAACTAACCGCCGCATCAGAACGTCGCGTTGCTGTTTGCTGTTCAGAATTCAGAGACCCATGTGCAGAGGTTGCTTTTTTAACGCTCGCAGTCAGCCGTTTGCTATCAGGAACCAGATTGGTGTTTTCGGCGTCTTGCGAAAGACCAATCAATTCTTCTGCACCGGCATTGAACGCACCGTTACTTAGTTTCGACCAATCATCAAAACGACACAGGCATTCAAACAATTCTGGCGAAAGACTTGCCGTGCTTCCGATCGGCAGATCGCGGAATTTCGCAAATTCAGTGCCGGAATCGTAATGACTGAAGATACTGCCAAGTCGTTCTATTTCCTGCAGAGCTACAAGTTTTGCGCGGTCCGCCGTTGCCTGTGATTCAGCGGATACTCGCAATTTTAGCGACGTGCCGATTACGTTTGCATGGAAGTAAGAAAAATCGTCGGCTACACATGTGGAATGCGCGGCGACTGCCTGGGCAAAGAACACGCCGTAACGAACTGATGCCGTCATTGTTAAAGTTTCCAGGCAGAAGGGAATTGGACTTTGAAGGCAGGTTAATCTGAACCGACAGATTGTCGAATGAGTACTTGACGCCCTCAACACAGCAAATCGGTGAAGGTATCGCCGAGTTCCTTAAGATCTCGAGTTTTCGAAACGCAGGCCGCAAGTGTGTATGAATACTCATCATCGCTCACTGTGTTGAAGCTCTGCAGCAGTTCGCCGTGTCCAGCGGTGCAATTCCGCAGTGCCGGATCAGCCATTCAGACGGCGCTGATACCTGCTGCGATGTGAAACCTGCGTTCGAAGGCCGGATCAGGCATCAGGCACGGATGCTTGTATTGTTCCACGCTACCCCCGGAAGCCGTCAGCCGCGACTGCTTAAGGCATTGCCAAAATGAATCGGACAGAGCAACACACTTCATCTCGGCCAGTCTTCCGCTGTCGCGTTTTTCCCTGTATTCACAATTCAGTTTGCCAAGGCATCTGTCAAGCAGTTCCGCCAGCCCGCCTAAGACAGGCTCAGCTATTTTTTCGGCGGCACTGACGTACAGCGTGTATCCCGGAGGATCTCCCCAGATTGGCGTGACGGTGAACTGCGTTAGCCTGATTCCTCGTTCGTCGCATGCTTCTCGGACGGCAGCGACCACCTGCGATTCGGTAATTTTCTCGCCGGTGATGCTGGAAATATGGCTGCCTTTGTGACGAAATTCAAGAAGCGGAGTCGATCCCCAATAGCCAACGCAGCGCACAACGTCGCGGATGTTGTAGCGATACAGTCCCGAAGATGTGGTCAGCAGGATATAGTAATCCTGATCGCGCTGCAGTTCATGAGCTGCCAGTGCGATGGGTGATGATGAATCGATTTCATCGACAGAAACGAATTCAAAGAAATGTGATTCGATGTCCAGCAGACCTGCCGAAGTTTCGCTTTCGAACGGAATCGTCATACGACCTTCGCTGGCATGCAGGCCGTGATCACGTACGTTCAGATTGCCGTATTCCTGACGCAACTGAGGCATATACGCTCCGGCGCTGCCGCCGCTCCATACACCGAGACACTGCGCGTCCGGCCAGCAGTCGTATGCCGCCAGTCGGCCCGAACGGTTGAGGCAGGCTTCCAGCTGTTGAGCTCGAACTGGGTTTGCTTTTGCATATCGGCGCAGGTTTGACGCGACGTCACCCGCGATGCCATCGACGCTCAACGTGCCATCGTATATATCGCGTATCAGATCCCCCTGCCGCAGATCTGCATCGCGACAAAGCTGCAGCAGAGTGCTGGGGTTGGCCGTCACAAACATGCCGACAAGCGGTTCGGCCAATGCAAAACGCATCACGGCATATTGCTTTGCCGCTGGGTCATCAATCTTTGCAACGGCTGCTGGAACCACGTACAGCTTCCGGACAATGGCTTTCTGCATGGATGTGACCAGCCCGCTGATGTTTCCACACGGAACACCGTCAGGCGTCAGCCATCGATTGTGACTGCTGCTGATCTGCACGATCTTCAGATACCGCAGCAGCGGATAATCCTGATGAACGGCGATGCCCCAGTGTTGCCAGCCGCGACGATAGTCCTTAAGAAACTGTTCCGTAATAGGAATCAACTTCGATTCTGCCGTCGTACCGCTGGTGAGAGCGTACATCAGCAACCTGTTTTGATCTCCCAGCAACGCGCCGTGTTCGCCGGTCTGCATGCGGTCGACATATGGCCGGAAGAATTCATAATCAACAATCGGCATGCGCTGACGGAACTCCGCCAGCGACAGGCTGCCCGTAAGTCCCATGTCTTTAGAAAACTGACTGCTGGAATTCAGAGCCAGCAATCGCTGCAACGTTTCAGACTGCGTGAGAGCACACTTCGTGTGAGCCAGGTTTAGAAACCGATTCTTGGCGCGAATCATTGGCCGACGAAAGAATCCGCCGATGACGGCACGAATTCTGTTTCGAATCGGTACCGCGGCCACTTGAAAAACTCCTGCTACGTTTTACGCGAACGGATCGAGACAATCAGTTGACACACTCGGCCGCGATGGCTGCGTAAATGGCTTCTGCTTTTTTATACGCCTCTTCCGCAATCGCACGTTCACTTTCGCGGATCAGATTCTTCTTCGACTGCCAGCATGTCTTCACCGCGGCCACACACCATTCGGCACTGCGACGATTCGCCCGAACAGGCTTTCCGTCGACATGCACAAACACAGGATTGGTATGCACGGAAGGCAGAATCCGCACTGCGACCCACGAAGACTGGCTGATTTCCACCGGTACTTCAAACGACTTCACGCTGCCATCAGCGGTCAGTGTTCGTGTCGCAACAACATTCCCGTTCACGACAATTTCAATCGGAACATCGCGGCTTCCATCCAGTCGACAGCGTTCAATGTGCCAATAAGGTTTTTCGTCCAGTCGGCGTTTCTTCAGGTTTCGAGTTTCGTCTGTTTCGTGCTGGTCAAGCAATGCCGTGGCGTCGAAGGTCACGTTTACGGTGCCGGGCGCTGCGATATCCAAACGACCTGGTTCAGCATCAGCATCAGCATCAGCTTTTCGTCCGACAGGAAGTCCGTCAACGCAGAAATCCAGAATATGACTCAGCCCGTCACCGCAGTAGCTTCTGCCATCCTTCAATCCGTTTACCCAGTTATCAAAGTTCAGTTCTTCATTGTCGTTTAGCTGTACATAGATTCGCCCCAGACCCACTCGGTCGCCGTAGATGCAGGGAAAGTCGGTTTCGCCGCTGATGCGACTGGTCATGCCGCAGTTGAGCGTGTGATACCAGATATTTAGTTCCCAGATGGCGGGCGTATCCACGGCCGAGATAAAGTCGCAGACACCGTGAGCAGCCGTTACGATGAATTCGTTGGCTCCGATTCCGTCAAACAGAGGCATTGCGTAATCCGGCAACGTTGACGCCGCTTTGCCTCTCCAGTTTTCTGGTGCTCCGCCCCATGGGCGCTTCACAAACTGACGACTTCCGTCCGGCATGACGTCCGGCAAAGCCAGTCCCCATCCGCTGTGGCTGTATCCAACAACTCCGCCCTGGTCTTTGCCCCATTTTAAAACCGGTAAAGTCCAGCTGGGCCATTCTTCAATGCGAGTTGTGCCTGGATAATCATCTTCTGTGAGTTTCAGCAAACACAAATGGCCCGCATGCGAAGAAGGGAAGCCACTGACTTCAACGTCGTATCGCATTAGATAACGAGCCGAAGATAGCTGCGAAACGGCCCCTTCAAAGAACTGCTTCTGGGTATACCAGCACGGGCCCCAGCTAAGAACGCAGCCAACGTTAAGATCCTCGCCCAGCAGATGCCGCATCATATCGTCCGGGCCGACTCCTTCTGTCGGGCTGTCGTAATGAGCACATCCGGCGGCGTGAATATGGTGGTCTCCGGAATACCATTTCTTTTCGGCAACGTGAATCCATCGAGTCAGTTGCACGTCCAGTGAATGTTCTTTCACGTTTGGAATCGTAACATCCATTTTTAGTGGCCGGTATTCCGGACCTCGAGTAACCTTAATCTGGTAGTCGCCCGCTGGCAGGTCCAGAGATTCTCCATCCTGCCGATACACTTGATGGTGAAAGAAAAAATCCGGGGCCAGCCGCCGAGCCGGATTTGGGTAGACTCGGCCAAGTCTATCCTTGATTACAAAGGCAGCCATTGTGCCTTCGCCATCGACATCTTTCACGTTCAGTTTTACATTCACGGCCGGTTGGCAGTCGAACAGAATTGGCGTGGAGTTTCGGAAGCCCAGATCCTGAGTTCCCTGGCCAACATTGAACGCAAACGTGGCTTCTCGTTTTCCGACGTCTCGACTGAACAGCAGCAGCACACGATACTCAACGGACAACCCCGACAATCGCGGCTTCATTGGTTCGCGAGTCAGCATCGACACGTCCAGCCAGCGACTTCCAACATCAGACGCGTCGACTAGTTTTTCGTCAGTACGTGGCTGCTGTCGAGCACCTCGTCCCTGCTGATAAACCGGAGCCGCATTCGGGCTTTCCACCTTGAGTTCCGGATTAATGCCAGCTTCGTTGTGCACCTTGATCAGAAACGCACGCCAACCCTGCTGCATCAGATCTTTGGCGACCGGGCCTTCTTTAACTTTGACGCGGCTTTCCGCGCTGATGTTTACTTCCAGCAAACACAAAGGATCCAGTACCGCCTGAATTTCTCGAACAGCCTTTCGACTGTCTTCCATTTTCTGTGCCGTTTCCAGGCGCTTCACGACCGCTTCATCCAGTGGAGAACCGGCAAAACTTAAAGCATCAACCAGCCGCTGCGTCGCGGCGACAAGCGGCTGCTGTTCCACATCGGTGACGACGGATAGTTCCTGAGCAGCCAGCTGACCGCACTGTTTAACAGCCAGCGCAAATACGCAGAACACAAACACATCGCGGCACGGTATTCGCATCGTTCGACCCTTTTCTGGCAGAACCGTTCAGGCGAACTTCTACAAGCGTCAAAAAAACGCCGCAGTACTTTTGCCTTCCATGAGTCCCAGCCGCACAGAAACATTCAGATGCCGCATTGTTGACAGAAAGCCAGTTGCAATCCAGCCAGGCGGCGTTTTGATGGATCGGTTTTAGTTGCGGATCCTGTGATTCGGCAAATTCTTAGAGGCGTTACGCCATTTAGCAAGGTGCACCAGACACAGGCAGACTTCATCGCGCGTGAATCACAAACAAGCCTGCCCCTGACATCAGCAAAGGCGGGATAGTCAAGCCGGTTTTACGCCCCTGGAATATTGATTTCGTGCCGAAGTTTAGCATGGTGCCTCATGCTGTTCATGCATTTAACCGTCGCGCAATTCGTGAGAATTTCGAGCGAACGGAAGACCTTCACGTTTGGCTATTGGAACATCGTCGCTGTCAATAATGAGACGAATTCCCAAGACACAACAGCAGAAGCGGCGCCCAAACCAATCCCGTGAACTTCCCGATACATGCACGACAGGCGAGTGAGCGTACTTTGCAATCGCTGGATACACTTGCTGTTACCGCGTGCTTGTAAATCTGCAGTTTCAGGACCGGCTCTAGTTGTTGGAAGGCGAAAGGTGATCTGTCGCCGAACGCTGAGGCTCCAGCGCGGCGAATCGCGTTCGATAAAGCAGCTTTTGAAACAGATTCGCTCGGCGAAGCATCGGGTCATTAGACTTGATGCGATTCTTCTTCCCGCGTCGGGTGGCGGCCACAATGGTTCCGTCTGCCAAAACTTCTTCGACAACCCAGAACTTATCAACCGTATACGAATACGTATCACCATGTTGCGCAGGGTGCACGTTTTCCGCGCGGGGACCCGGGGAAGTGCTATTTTTGCTTTTGCGATAGACGACTAAGTCGCCAACCTGAAATGTTCTTCGCATACGATTCTTCCCTGATGTAAGGGGCGAAGCAACCACATCATGTGGAATGCGTTGTGGATGAATGTTCTAAGAATAACCTAATGACGTTGAAACGGCATCTGAGTTTCAAGTTTCTACTGTTTTCAGGTGCTTGACAAGCTTTTTTCAACGTTTTTGGAGCATCTGTATTCATAACAGGCCAGAAAGTTGGCTTCAGGCTCTACAAATTGATTCACAGCAGGTGTCGACGTCTGGTTGACAACGATGCTAAACGCAGTTTTTCAGGATAGAGAGCTAATGAAGATCGTCGGAATTATTCCCGCAAGACTGCAATCCAGCCGGCTTCCAGAGAAGCTGCTACTGAATCAAACCGGCAAGCCATTGATTCAATACGTTTGGGAAGTGGCCACCCGTTGCCGTGTTTTGTCTGAAGTGATTGTGGCGACCGACAGCCAACGGATCTTTGATAGAGTTCAAGCGTTTGGCGGACGAGCGGAAATGACGGCCGACCACCCCAGCGGCACGGATCGAGTCGCGGAAGTCGTGCGAAAGTGTTGCAGTGACGCAGACATTATTGTGAATCTGCAGGGCGATGAACCGGAACTTGAACTGACCACAATTAGTGCATTAGTCGAAGCGATAGTTGCGTCGGGCGACGAAATGGCAACTGTTGCCGCCAGAATTACTGACCCCGATGTGGTTCGCACCCCCGATTGCGTGAAGGTGGTAATCAACGATTTAAACCGAGCCATGTATTTTAGCCGATCTGCCATCCCCTTTTACCGAGACGGTCGAGTGGAAGATGTTATCGGCGATACGGCGGCGTGGTTTCTGCATGTTGGATTGTACGCCTACCGTCGCGAGTTTCTGCTGAAACTAACTCAAATGCAGCCATCGTCACTTGAGCAGCTTGAGAAGCTTGAGCAACTTCGTGCTCTGCAATCTGGAGCTGCCATTTCAGTGGCCATTGTGCCGGAAGCTTCGGTCGGAATTGACACCGCCGCAGACTACGCCGCGTTTGTTGCCCGCCAGAAACGCTGATATCGTACTGTTTCTGGAAGGAATTCGTTGCTTCGGTCTAACTCATGGCCATCGTTCCGTGTACCCTCTGCAGCATTGTTCAATGCGCCAGCAAATAGCTGTCGCGGTTTACGTCGTAGGTCTAAAGGTTGTAAGGAATTCAGCACCATGGGTATCCCGAAAGTGGCGATCGTTGGTCGTCCAAACGTGGGGAAAAGCTCGCTGCTGAACTGGATTGCGGGCAAATTACTGTCAGTTGTCGATCCTACGGCCGGCGTCACGCGCGATCGAGTCACATGGATTGTCAACGAAGGCGATCGATATTTTGAGCTCGTCGACACCGGCGGTATTGGAATTGTCGACAGCGATGACCTGTCTGAAGATATCGAGCGGCAGATCGATGTCGGCCTGCTGGAATGCGACCTGCTGATGTTTGTCGTGGATGCCAAAGACGGCATTATGCCCTTGGACCGTATGGTGGCCGAACGGCTGCGACGCATTAATAAACCGACATTGATGGTTGTGAACAAGTGCGACTCAGCACGTCTGGACATGGAAGCAGCCAGCTTTCTATGCCTGTCGAGTTCCGACCAGGTGATCACCAGTGTGAAGGGCAATCGAAACAGGTCGGAATTGCTGCAGGCCATCGTTGACCATCTGCCTGAGCAGGCGGACAACGAAACTGACGAAGGCAACACGCTGCTGCAAACGCCAGAAATGCGTTTGGCGATTGTAGGCCGACGAAACGTTGGCAAAAGCACATTCATCAATCAGCTGGCAGAAACGGAACGCGTTATTGTAAGCGAAGTCGCCGGCACGACTCGCGACAGTATCGACATTAGGTTCGATGTCGATGGGCGTACGTTCGTAGCCATTGATACTCCCGGTGTTCGCAAACGCAAAAGCCTTGCCAATGACATCGAATTCTACGGGCTGGTACGTGCTCAACGCAGTATTCGTCGAGCAGACGTGGTGCTGATGTTTTTTGATGCAACCAACACGATTTCCCGAGTCGACAAACAGCTTGTGGAAGAAATAACGAAGCACAACAAGCCGTGCGTCTTTGTCGTCAACAAGTGGGACCTGGCGCAGGCCGAGGAAATGACGATTGATAAATGGGGCGAGTATCTGGTGAAGACTTTCGCTTCTATGCGACACGTCCCCATTGCCGTGCTGACCGCTAAGGATGGCCGTAACATCAGACAGTTGATCAATCTGACGCAGACGATGTACAAGCAGGCGCGAACTCGTATTGGCACCGGCAAGCTTAATCGCGCGTTGAAGATTGCGATTGAAAGAAACACGCCGCCGCACCGAAAGAACAAACGACCCAAGATCTACTACGCATCGCAGGTTGCTGTGGCACCGCCTACTATCGTGGTGAAATGCAACGATCCGGAACTGTTCGACGAATCGTGGAAACGCTACCTGCTCGGTTTTCTTCGAGAAGTCTCGCCGTTTCAGGAAGTGCCCATTCGCATGATTATGCGAGCTCGTGGAGGCAACGAAGAAAGCCTGAATCTACCAGACATCGAACTGCGGAACGAAATTACAGACGCTGACTTTCAAAATGACTTTCCCGAAGACGAACTGTTCTTCGATGAGAATACTGTCGACGATGATTTTGAAGACGACGATTCCAGCAGCTTCATGGATGATGATTCAGACGACGACGATGATGATGATCACCGCCCGTTGCGGTTTGACGATTCCGATGTTGATAGCGAGACGGTCGAAGAAGACATGCTTGAATAGACCAAACCGGCAGGCAGCCATTAACGGCGGTAACGGCTCAAGAGCTGCTGGGAAAATCTCGGCAACCATTTGCGTTTAACCGCAACGGAACTCGCCGGTTGCCTGACGGATGTGGGGGCGTACTTTGCCGAGAATACATTGAGTGGAAGAAATCTAGCGATTTAACGATCGAACGTGGCTTCAAACTGGCGGTTTTTTAAGCATCACGCTGCTCAAACAAGTCGGAGAACCTCGAAATCAACCGCACGCAGGCTCACAGCAGCAATTCCGGCAAGGCGGCCGAGTGACTGCCTTCGATCGGCGGGTTATCCAAAGATCGAAACGTGAACACGGCTGAGTACTTAGTGTTCTCGGAAAAGTTTCTGGTCGCCGCGTGAAAACATCTGGCGTGAAAAAACAGTACGTCACCACTGCGTAGTTCGGCCGTCACGGCAGCATCCAGTGCGTCGCGATTCTGTTCCAGGTCGTCTCGGAAAAATAACTCTTCATCAAGCTGCCCAGGCTGCAGCTTCATTCGATGAGTGCCGGGTAGCAGACGCAGGCAGCCATTCGTTAACGTTTCATCGCCCAAAGCAACCCACGCATTGACCAGTTCGGAATTGGCGAACGACCAGAAGCGGATGTCCTGATGCCAGCCGGTGTCGCTGCTGTATTTGGGGTGCTTGGTCATAATACAGTTGTGATGAGCCAACGGCATGACCACCTGGGGGCCAACCAGTTGCCGCAAGCGATTCAGCAAAAAGGGCTCCTTTACCAGTTGCGAAAATACGGGGTCACGACTAAACGCCTGTTTCAGTCGGCGAATTGTACGCCCGCCTTCTGCCTTGACAGACGTGGGTGCACCCGGATACTGAACATCGGCTTCGTATTCGATGTCGCCATAGTGCAACCCGGCGTCGCGTTTTGCGACATCCAGAATCCGATGAATGTAGGCTTCCGGTACCAGACCTCGCTGTATGATGTATCCATCTTTGTGGAATGAACTGACAGCCTGCGGTGTGAAGCAGTCTTGTGAGATAGCGGATTCAATCATGGCTGATCGTGGCGACTCTGGCGACGGTGAACGTGAACTCTGATTCTCGCGATGTCTGTCGATCATGCAAGTGACGAATCGCGAGTTTGTCAGTCTGTCCGCCGGCCTGTCTCGCAACTGAGCGTCTGCGAAAACAAATTCTGCCGTTTGCCGTTTCTGCGTTCGAACCCGGCGGCCCCAACCAACCAAACAACCAACCGGCGTGGTATCGTCTTCCGGACAACCACGCCGGCCGAAATCACCAGCCGACAGTCACAGTTTACTGGATTCTGGTAGCCACTCACACGCAGGCCGCCTCAATCAGAAACCGCGGGCAAGCATCATTTAAGCGGCTCGTAGAGCGGCCGCTTTTTCTTCGATGAAGCGAATATGGTGCGGTATATGACCGGCAATTCGCTCCAGGAGAGTTTCCATAGTCATGGGACCGTCTTCTGAATGCACTCCCGTTCTTTGGAAGACTTCGATATCGCAGTTTCGAAGAATGCGTACCATCTGGCGGCGAGTCAGGTCAATCAGGTCCAGTTCTTCGCCAACTTCTCTGGTGTCATAAGCCAGGCCAGCGGCAAAGACACTCGGATCTGCCCCAAAAAAGGTTGGGTTGTCTTCCACTAAAACACGTTTCATCCGATCTAGATAGACCGGTTCAAAATCGGCGATATGGCAAACCACCTGTCTCACGGACCATTTGCCCGGTATCGGCAGCGCGTCGTAATCGGACGCGGTGAATTGCTGTAAAGCTGATCTCAAAAGTTCACACCCATGTGCGTAACGATCCAACAGAGTTTCGATCTCAGACATAGCCACCACATTTCCCTCGAACACTGTTCAACGCCAACACTGCTCCCCGGATGTTCGAGCCAGAGAATGAGCGTTCTGTTTATCGGGGTGTTCTACACTTCCGCCGCTGCTTATGGACAATGCTGATGTCGCCTTTTCCCGAAATCCACAAACTTGAAGCCCAACATTTGAAATCCCGGCCGTCCCTATGACCTTGCACGAAACATGCAACGACACAATTCAATCAGGCACGATAAATAATTGAGCCTGCATTCAACCGAACTCTGGAAGACTTTGCCAACGCAAGAGGTTCAAAGTTCGAAGAAGGGAAATCTGAAACGGCGGAAGATGGTAATTTCCGGAGACATTATGGAAGCCACATGGCCAATCACAATTGGCGAAACGGCTGGAAGTTACATGTGTGTGTTGACAGCTTTGGCAACACGCCATTATGGAAGGACGTCACGCCGGAAGTGACTAACGATTGGCTGAATAGACGCCATCCATCCCCGCCCATTTCCTGAGTAGTTGACTCCCCATTCACCAGTGGTGTGACTCTGAATTCCTTATGAATCAAACGCCTCTGCAGTGCCTGAATTCGTAGGAGCGGTCCGAAAACGACTTCGGCGAACTTCCCAAGCTAAGCACGACTCGCCCTTCGCGAGTGAGCGGGTGAATTTCGCAATGGCTGGATTCACTTATTCGCGCCGCGTGCATGTGGAGTTACGGTTTCTGTACGGCCTTCAGGAACTAACGTCCGATGAATTCTCATGAATTCGGCCACAGGGCAACTCACGGTTTTTCATTGACACGTTGTTTCTGAGCGTTTTCCATTGTCACGACGGTGCGGCGAGCATCTACCAGATCGCTGCGTAAGGTAGTGAAGAATCGACTGAGGCTTCGGTCGAGGTTCGGTGGAAGAATGCCGTTCTGCAAAGCCTTGTCATCCAAAGCGATCAGACTTTCTTTGCGTTCCCACAGTTTCACGGGAATCCCCTGCAGACTTGCCTGCAGTTCTGCGGCAACAAACAGCGTGTCAACGCCGGAATCATTGATCAGTTTCAGTGATACCTGCATCACAGGTTTATTAGATCCCTGCACACACGTCAGCTTGCAACTCTGCATGGCCCCTTGTGTCGACGCCTCAATTGCTGTCGCAACGGTGCCTCGAGAGTCCTCGGGAAATCCGATCACGTTAACAACCAGATCTGTCATTCGGGCCATCAGCAACTGCTGAGGACTGATTGCGATTACGGTCGAGGATTCTGTGCTTCCACCGACCAGTTCATCAACATTCGACGGAACCGCCTGTTCATCGTCGGGTTGCTGCACGGTCTTTACGCCAAGCGCCGACAGGTCACTGTCGTCACCGGACATTTTTGCAGGATTATCTGGATTGGCCGGCGCTGGTTCCAGCGCCGAAGTTTTGCCGCCATCGCCATAAATTACTAAATTGCTGGCTACCGCCAGATCTTCCCCGGGAATGTTGTACATCCGAATCGCAAACATCGCCCCAACACCAACCAACAGCACGGTCGAGCCCAGCAGAAAAATACGAGCACCACTGTTATTGTCTGTTTGAGATCGCATCTGAGACGAGGAGGGTCGACGTGCCGACTTACCCCGCGCAGGAACTGCAATTGGCACGTCGCATTCGGGACAGGAAACAGTCTTGCCGTCCCTGGAGTCGCTGACATTCCCATCATAACCGCACTCGGGGCATTCAATTCGAATAGTCATAATTCATTGTTCCGAAGGGACCCTCGAATGTTTTTTCACAACTTTACAGAGAGGTTCCACACGAACCAGAAATCCCGTCTCAATACTACTTGGGATTCGTGCAATTTGAAAGCCCGTAGTGATGTCAGGAACGCTCACTTAGCCCCATTGTGATTCCATTGTTTTTTCCAACGAATAAGGCCAATCAGATTTGTGGCAGGCCTATTATGAGCAGACCATTACTAGATTTACAGTGTAGGTGTATGAGGCATAGTCGCAATGATGCCTTAAGCCTGTTTGGGGATCGCAAGTTTAGGCGGACGCCGCGCGACCAGGTGAATTCAGTCATTGCAAAATGCACTCGCATGCCGTGCTTGTACCGCGACGTTCGCCGGAGCGGTTTTCGGACTGCTTTTAGTAACGTTAAATTCTGTCAGCACAACGCCTTGTCGGTTTAACGTGGCAATCATCGCAACGTTTGAACATTAAGCGACTTGCCGGAGTTCCGAAGCAAGAGTCCCGGCGAATAGGCAAATAAGATATCGTGCCGGTTGAGTCCGCACACATAAGGCCGTTCGTTCCTCGCACCAGTCCATGTGGTCGTCAGAACGAACGGCCTTCGGCCTCAAAAAAGTTTGAGGCCGTGCGCCGAGACGAAGGAATCCATTCCTTCGTCAACCTTCCGCGAAGCCCGGTGAAGCTAGCGGTAGAATCCAGTAAGTCATCAGCAACGCAAAATAGACGATCACCCATCCATAGGTGGCTCGAGCAGAAAACTGTCGAGTGCTTCCGTTGTCAAATCGTCGTACTGCGTTGAATTTTCAGTCAGGAACGTGTCCCAGGTACCCTTGTCCCAAATTTCTGCATGGTCGTTCACACCAATAACAACAACATCATGTTGCAGTCCGGCGTGAGCGATCAGGCGATCGGGAATACGAATGCGGGACTGCTTGTCCAGCACAACTCGCTCCGCACGAGCATAGAAAAGCCGTAGAAAAGTGCGGACATTGGCGCGCCCAGGCGAAACATTGGCCAGTCGGCCAGCAAATCGATCGAATCCTTCCGTCGAGTAAATAGAGAGGCAGCCTTCGTTGCCAGGAGCCAGATACAATTCATCTGTTCCGAGAACTCCGAATCCGTCTTTCAGGGCCTTAGGAATTGCCAGTCTCAGCTTATCATCAATCGTGCGGTCGAATGTTCCGGTTAGTGCCATTGAAGATCACTCTCGGTCAACACTCGAAATCACAAAGTGCTATTGCATAACGCTTTAAGACTAGAGAAGTGTTTTCCCACTTCTCCCCACAACTCACCACTGAGCAGCAATTTAACCTGACTTCAGATCTCGTCAAGCCGGTCTGAGGCAATCCGAGCGCATCGCTGGTCGTGTAATCAGCGCAGGTCGTTTGCAGGGCAGGAGATTGGTGAATTCACCAAAATTTAGATTTGATTTTCTGGAACAACTTTCAGGCTGGTTTTGGAAACCAGTGAGCTCAACAGTTGATCATAACGATCAATAGCTGCGTTCCAGCTAAATCGTGTTACAGCAATGAGTTGCGACTTTTCAGAATAAGCCTGTCGGTGATCTGGGTTGTTTAGGGCGTCTGCGATTGCCGCGGAGAGAGCGTCAGGCTGCGCCGGCGGAACCAGCCAACCTGTTTCGCCTTCTGAAATCAGTTCCAGAGTCCCGTCGACAGCCGTGGCGACTACGGGCAGTCCGTTGGCCATCGCTTCCAGCACTACGTTCGGCAGGCCTTCCCAGCGAGACGGAAGCACCAGCAGCGTTGCCTGCTGCATCAGTTTAGGTACGTCGGGCGAATTCCCGACAAGCGTTACGGCATTTGCAAGTCCGCCAGAAGCAATTTCAAGTTGCAGTCGTTGCCGCAGCGGACCTTCGCCCACAAACGTTAATCGAGTACTTTCACGAAGTTCTGCTGGTAGCCTTCGGTAGGCTTCCAGTAGATCCAGAGGTGCTTTTTGTTCCGTCAAACGACCGACAAACAGTAGTTCGTGGGGCTGCACGGACGGTTTCTGAGCAGCTTCCCGGGGCACGCTCCCGTCGACGCCGTTGGAAATCGACGACATTTTTGCTGCCGGAATGTGACACAGCCGACAATGCAGGGCTGCAACGTTGTCGCTGACGGCGATGTATTGATCTGTACAGTTCTGCGTCCAGCGATCGGTCATCGTGACCCATCTGCGGCGGTCAGCGACGCGGACACCCGACACCACAACCGGTATTTTCGCTCGTCTTGCAGCCAAACGGCCGTAGATGTTGGCCTGATGCAGAAAACAGCACAGCACGTCTGGCGGATGAGTTCGCAGTGCTGACGTCAGCCGAAACAAGGCACGGACGTCGCCAAAACCACCGCATTCCAGTGCCGTCACGGGTATTCCGGCTGTGATGAGTGGTTCCGCCAGCGGGCCCTCATTTCGCAGGCTGATGACTCGCACAGTCCAGCCGCGGTGCTTCAGGCCGGCGGCAATTCGAACCATCGCCTTTTCCGCTCCACCGACATCCAGTTCGGTAATGCAGAAAGTGACTGCCATTTGGGTATCAGATAGGTGACTCAACCGTTGAAAACCTCTCGCTGAAAATTCATCTGACCGTCGAAGATTGCCGGGAATTCGTTAAGCTGCCCATTCTGCTAACCTAAGCCAATTCGAAAAACTATGTGAGGCGACATCCGAAATTCGTGTGTTGTCATGTTAATGATTCCGCCAGAACCAAATCCTTCGTCAGTGGTGATTCCCGACCTGAATGACATTGCATCGTGGCAGTACGAACTGCCAGACGCACTGATTGCATCACGCCCCACCGAAAATCGCGACGATTCGCGGCTGATGGTTGTGAGACGCGACACCGGGGCAATCGAACACGGCCGAATTCGTGACCTTCCGGACCTGCTTTCTGCCAACGACCGTTTGGTCTTTAATAATACGAAAGTTGTGCCCGGACGTTTGTTCGGATTTCGTACAGATACGAAAGGAAAGTGGGAAGGCCTGTTTCTGCAGGAATTACCGGACGGCCGCTGGAAAATCACAGGGCAAACTCGAGGTCGCCTACAAGCCGGAGAATCGTTAACGATAGTTCCCGCACAACTGGCAGACGATGCGAACCAGTTCACACTTTCTGCTGAGCCGCTTTTGCTGACTTTGAACGAACAGTGTGAAGACGGCAGCTGGCTGGTCACTCCGAGTCAAAAGCAATCCGCGTTTGAACTTCTGGATGCATTCGGCACTTTACCGTTGCCTCCATATATTGGCCGGAAAGTCGCGGACAAACACGACCAGGACCGTTACCAGACTATTTTCGCCAATCAGCCGGGTTCCATCGCAGCTCCAACGGCTGGTCTGCATTTTACTCAGGAACTTCTGGATCGCTGCCGCCAGCAGGGATTGCTGACCACCGAGGTTACTCTGCACGTTGGGATCGGTACGTTTCGCCCGGTCAGCACCGACAAGTTGTCCGATCATCACATGCACGCCGAATGGTGTCGGGTGACACAGCAGGCAGCGTTAGAAATCCTGCTCACCAAAGCCAGTCAGGGCAACGTTGTTGCTGTTGGTACAACCAGTGTGCGAACGCTGGAAGCGTCTTCTTTCAGCCACGATTCCGACGGCTGGAGCGGTTCCACAAACCTGTTTATCAAACCTGGGTTTGAGTTCAGGTTTGTCGATAAGTTAATTACGAACTTCCATTTGCCGGGTTCAACGCTGATTGTTCTTGTTGCCGCATTAGCGGGATATGAACTGACAATGGAGGCCTATCGCAAGGCGGTTGAACAACGTTATCGTTTCTACAGCTATGGCGATGCGATGATGATTCTCTGACGCGTTTTCAGCAAATAGCCTCGGCCATCAGGCAGCACGTGTTGGCCGAGTTCACTCATGTCTCATGATTATTTTGACCTATGCCGCAACGACACTTAAAACTGTTTTCGATTTCAATCTTTGCTCTTCGGTTTTTGCTGCCAGCATGGATCGGAGCTGCAATTCTGTTTGTCATTACCAGTGTGGCCGAGCAGACATCCAGGTTCATTGACACTTTTACTCGCGATCAGTTAGCAACTATTCGCTTTCCGCTGTACTACAAGTTCGGCACGGTGATTTATGCGGTGAGTGTTGTGAGTTGCATCGTGGCATGGAAAACTTCAGGAGCGGCGTGTCACAAACGCGCGGTTATGGTCTTAGTATTGATGGCCGTATCGACGGTGATTTTTGCTCTGGACTATTTCGTGGTTTACAGCCCGTTGCAGGCTCTGATTATTCCAGCGGGACAGGTTCGAACTCAGGAATTCGTCAGATTGCACAACTTGTCTCGCCATGCTAACGAACTTCACCTGCTCATCACGCTTGCCGCTGCAGTGCTGGTTACGATGCCGTTGAAACCAGAAACCGGACCTGTTAAATAATCGCTGCCAACATCTAAGCGACGATTTCGTGCCGCGTGTTGTGTCGACTTAGTGTTGTCTTTGCACGGCAAAGGCAGCAATTTTTTGCAACAGCAATCGGTCTACGGATTCAGGAAAGTGCTGCAGGTCGCTGATCGCGCGACCGGCAAGATCGAGTGCGGTTTGCTGAGCCGATTGAATACCCGTCTGCACACACGGCAGAGCCACAAGACTGCGACAACGCCCATCTGTTTCGCTTTCCAGCAGCGAACATAGCCGTTTTGTCTCAACATCCCCAGCACACCGCAGGGCTCGCAGTAGCGGAAGCGTCAAGCGGCCGTTTTGCAGATCGTTCCCTGCGTCCTTGCCGGTGGAAGCCGATGTTTCCGTCAGGTCCAGAATGTCGTCCGCAATCTGAAACGCAAGTCCCAACCGAATGCCGAATCTTCGCGCCGCACGTTGCTGAGGCACCGCTGCGGTGGCCGCTCGAGCACCCAGTAAACAACTGAGTCCGAACAGTTGTCCCGTCTTATCGCGAATGATTCTAAAGTAATCCAGTTGAGACCTCGAACGCTGCAGCCTTGCCGCCGTTTGATTCAGTTCGCCCTCGCACGTGCGGTCTGTTGCCAGGCCGATAAGTCGGCAGGCTTCCGCATCGCCGGTGGAGGCCGCAAGGTGGAACGACTTGGAAAAAAGATAGTCTCCCAGCAGTATGCTGGTTTCTGTGTTCCAGCGTCGGTGAACGGTAGCGACATGGCGTCGCGTATCGGCTTCGTCAATCACATCATCATGGACCAGAGTTGCCGTGTGAATCATTTCAACAGCGGCAGCCAGAATGTGCCCGCCATCACTGCTATGACCGGCGATCGCTCGTTCGCAGAGCAGCAGCAGCATCGGACGGATTTGTTTGCCCTGAAACCGGGAAACGTGCTCGGTGATGTCGCTCACAAAGTCGCTGGAACTGCGAAGTCGTCGGCGGAGTATAGAATTCACCGCGGCAAGATCATCGGACAGGTGGCTATTCAATTGAGTCTTCAGATCTTCAACCTGAATCATGCCGGTGTTCATCGTCCGTTTTCCTCATTCAGCAAAGCCGGCCTCGGTCACGAGTGGCCTCGAGTAAAGTGGCCGCTACGACCACCTGATTTTTCCAGCAATCTGACGTCCGTAATTTCCATCTCGCGATCAATCGCTTTACACATGTCGTAGATCGTCAAAGCAGCAATACTTACAGCCATTAAAGCTTCCATTTCGACTCCCGTTCGACCGGAAACTGACACCCGACTTTCTATTTTGACTCGGCAATCGTCTGGAAACGAAAATTCCACGCTGGCGGAATCAAGTCCGAGCGAATGACATAGCGGAATTAGCTCGTCTGTCCTTTTGGCAGACATGATTCCAGCAAGTCTTGCCACTTCCAGAACATCGCCTTTCGCAATCTTTCTGTCACGAATGATCCGCAATGTGTCCGGCTTCATTAACACGAAACCTTCCGCACGTGCCATTCGACTGGTGACTTGCTTTGCGCCAACGTCAACCATCTGGCTGTCGCCGTCTTTATTAAAATGCGTAAGGTCTTTCATCGAAAAGACTTTCGTGTCTGGATACCACAAACAGTCGCCTCGCGGGCGAAGGCAATCGAAACCGTAAAACTATTCTTCCGTCTTGCCATGAGAACCATCACCGGCCACCTTTAACGACGCGAGGTATTCAATCAAATCGCGGACATCATCACGGCTCAGGTTTTTGGCGATGTCAGATGGCATGCCACTTTGCCCCTTGGCTCTTTCGTCAATTTCGTCCTTCGCCACAGAAATGATTGCTCCCTGAGCCGTCATCAGCTTTACAACAGCTTCGGTTTCTTCCTTGATAATGCCTGTGTGAATGCGACCATCGAAATCGACAATAATCGTCGTCTCAAAGCCCTTCGCGATCTTCGCATTTGGATCAACGATGGCTTCCAGAAGATAGCTGCGGTCTTTGTCCTTTGCGACAGCGGATAGATCGGGGCCAACTTCCGCACCACTTCCATTCACTTTGTGGCACCGCCGACATGATGCCGCCGCTCGACCAAAGAAAATTGTTTTTCCGTTTTCAAGGTCACCACCGTCAAGGCATTCACTCCATGCTGCCAGCTTGTCTCCGTCTTTTTGCTGAGCTGCCCGGAATGCATCCGCGCTGGCTTGCAGTTCTGAATTTCCAGCGGCTTCTGCGGCCTTCAGTAGATCCAATGTCGCTCCGACAGGCAACGTTTTTGCATTGAGTGCAACAAACGCCTGAGCCAACCCTGCAACGGCCGCATCAGACTTTATCTGCCCCAGCAGAAACAACGCCTTTTGTTGAGCTTTCAGGCTTCCCTGTTCAATGGCCGCCTGCAATTGTGGCACTGCGTCTTCGGGGCGACGTTCGGCCAGCAGCTCTAAGGCCGCTATGCGAATGGCTTGGGATCCATCAGCGCTGCCGTTTGTTAATAACTGGTCAACACTGTCGCTAAGAGTCGACAGTGCGCGGAATGCAGAAACCCTGGTTGTCTCGTCTGCATTCACGTCAGCCAGCATTGCTTCCAACGCTGGCACAACACCCTTGATTCCCAGCTGAGCAGCCAGAGCAACGGCAGAATCTCGAACATTTTTAGGTCCGGCCAACATTCCCGGCAAGTCGTTCTTTACAGCCTCGTTCAGGTCTTCCACTTCGCGTTTAGGCAATGGTCGCCAGCGGCCGGTGACTGTGTCCGTTTGCTGAGTGTCATTCCATGTTGACAGCATTTTCGTGGCAACCAGGCGAATTTCTTCAGGGCGAGTCGCATCACCAGCCACGCGAGCAACCGCCAGAGCGTGCCGCATATTTCCAAGGCGGTAACACGCTTCTAATGCTCGTCGCACAATCACCGGATCAGTGATTCCCTTCGGATTCGATGTAGCCATCAACAGCCGAAAGGACAGAGCATTCAAGGCCGCGTTTGATCCCTGTTCCGTAATGGCTCGAGCCACTTCGGCAGCGACGCTCGGATCAGGATCACCCAGCAGTTGAACAACTTCGTCACGTTCGAGACGTCTCAACGCTACAACAACTCCGAGTCTTGCCGCCGCGGAACGTTTGGCAAGTTCTTCTGTAATCACGTTTTGAGGAACACGTTCCCATAGCTTTGTGAGTCCCATAATTGCCTGGTGACGCAGAACCGGATCTTTGTTGTTGTTGCGTTCCAGCAGACTCAACAAGGCAGACGCATCAGCCCCGCGGGCGATTGTGCCCAATGCAACTGCGGCAAATCCCGCCAATCGCAGGTCACTGCTGTTTGTCGTGGCCGCCAATTGGGTTCGGAGTAAATCGCGGGTTTCACTGTCCATGATGACTGAGATGCCGTGACGCTTCACAAGATCCGTCAACACCTTTGTGTATTGCACACCAAGATCGTCAGCGCTTGTCAGAGCTCCGTTGACACAGAACTTCACGGCCGTCTTTGCCTGTTCGGCTGATTTCAGGCCCAACTGCCAAATTGCCCAGGCAAGATGGCGATGAGTTACCGCATCACCGGGTAATGCTGCTGAAACATAAATCAGATCAGCCGCGTCTCGTCTTACAAGTTCAAACTGAGCTTTCTGGCGAACTCGACGATCGCCGTGACCGAGCAAAGCAATTAGTCCGTCAGTTTCAGTATTCGCAATGCCGCCATTCAGCAGCTCTGGAACGTTTGCTCCCGCCGCTGCACTGATGTTTTCATCATCGGCAAAGCGATACAAACGCCCCTTACCTTCGCCCACCCAACCGTTCACCCAGTCGGTCACGTACAGACTTCCGTCCGGAGCAAAATCAACATCTGTTCCCAGAATCGACCAGATAAACTGATGCGAATCCGTCAGTTCAAACGTCGCGCCTTTGGGTTCAACGCTAAAGCTGCGAACACCGCTGTTGCCCGCACCGCCGCGGAAGTCGGCCATGAAAAAGTGGTTCCTGTAGCGATTGGAAAGTCCGAGGCCGGGATAGTAAGTCAGCCCGGAAGGACCATCGCCAAGGTTGGCAACGGGAGGCACAATGTAGGCTGGCTGTACCACGCTGGTTTCGTCATCGGCACGATACGGATACCACATGCGTTCACGATTCCATGGGCCGCGATCTTCAAGATACTGAAAGTACATTCGCCAGCCGGTGTCACCATCCTGTATGACATACACCCAGCGAGCCTGATCGCCGCTATCGGAATTATTATCGCCGGTCCACAGGTTGCCGTTGTCGTCAAACGCCAGTTCCTGAGGATTACGAAGTCCGTAGGCAAAGACTTCAAGATGAGATCCATCCATGTCGCAACGAAAAACGGCCCCACTGTCGACTCGTTTTAGTCGCGTGCCTTCCTGAGTGATCACGTTAAAGCCACGGTCGCCGATGCTGAAGTACAGTCGGCCATCGGGGCCAACTGTCAGTCCGTGCATATCGTGGCCGCGAAACGCTACTCGAACACCGTAACCATGATGCAAAGCGTCCTTCCTGTCAGCAATTCCGTCGCCATCAGTATCTTCCAGCATCCAGAGTTTAGGAATGCACGTGTAATACACTTTGCCGTCGTGTTCAATCACACCGGCGCCGGTGCCATCCAGAATGTCGTTGAAGCCCTGAGCAAACACTTTGTCTTCGTCAAATTTGCCATCACCGTTCGTGTCCTTCAGAACTCGAATACGATCATGTTCTTTGGCGTACTTACTAACGTCGTCGCCAAGATACTTCCTGAACATAGCCAGACGTTCTTCAACGGTCTCCAGTCGCAGGTCGTTGTTCAGCCAATCCATGTGACTGCGATTATCTTCCACACCAACTTCCTGACGGAACGTTTCGCACACGTAAACCCGTCCGTCATCAGCGGCATAAAACGCGACAGGGTTTGCCAATGCGGGTTCAGACGCCAGCAATGTTCCCGTCATGCCTTTCGGTAAGACAAAGCCCTGCAGAGCCAGTTCCGCGTCTTTTGATGCGTCAGCGACTTTCGGCTTGTAGTCATCAGCCAACGCACTACAGCAAAGAACCGCCAGCGCGGAAGATAGAATAATGTATGATCGAAGCATCGTTTTAATTGTCAGTTTGCTAAGTGATGCGTGTGGCTTGTTCCGCACGCGCTCCAGAAAAATCATAGGCGAAGAAACGCGGGAGTTTTTGTTGCCCGACGACGTCCTGTTAGCACTCAACTTTCTTCAGGCTTCAACCGAAGTTACCACACTAGCTCGTGCGCGTCCGTAAATAGACTTGAGTAATAAAAACGTAGAGTGAGAAACGAAAAAACTCCACGAAGATCACGACTGAAATTTACGTAGATGGTTTAACAGGGCCAAAAACGGAAATCGTGGTGTCATCTTCGAGGA
>JBDNFN010000071.1:0-34666 GCA_041689795.1 Fuerstiella sp.
AGAGATCGCTGGATACATCCTCTACTACAATTCCGATCGCCGACATTCTGGCATCGAATATTGCTCACCAGCTCAGTTCGAACAGATCATTAATCTCACGGACTAAGAGAATGACCTGTCCCTGATACTGTCACCACCTCAAGGTGTTGCCGATTTCCTCATTGGCTGCTAACGCAATGATGGGCGATGCCGAAAAGTGTCTGTCCGCGGGCTGTTCTGCTTTCCGGACAAAGCCGGTTGATACCGATGTAATGTTGCGGACTCTGGCTGAAGCATTGAATCTCGAAGACCGTGAACGTGCGCTACAGTCAAAGGCAGTCGTGGCTGCGTACGTTCCAGGTTCCGCCGCAGAAGAGTTTGTGCAGCCAAATTGTAGATAGGGCATCGACGGTTACGGTTGTCGAAGCAGCAATTAGTGTTGCAATTGTGCTTTGTATAGGTGAAGTTTGAACTTTCTTCGGCCTGCTCGTCATCGCCAGCAACGTTGGTTGCGATTGAGCTTACATTTGCTTGACCTGCAATAGAATAGGCAGGCCGACGATGGCGACATGGCTCAACTGTGGCCAACCAAACGATGAACCTGGCCACACATTGGACATCAATTGGCATTCTGATCAGAATAAAACCTGACGGATAACATTCCCATTGATCGGATCTGTAATGCCTTCACTTTGCCTTCGCTTCGTAGCCCAATGGCTGCTAAGCCTGTTCATTGCAAGTCTGCCCGCCACGGCGACAGCGGCGGATGCTTCGCGACCCAACTTTGTTTTCTTCCTGGTTGACGATCTGGGCTGGATGGATATCGGCTGTTTCGGCAGTTCGTTTTATGAAACGCCCAACATCGATGCTCTCGCGGCGTCCGGTATGAAGTTCACGAGCGGATATGCTGCCTGCCCCGTTTGCTCGCCGACACGTGCCAGTATTATGACGGGACGGCATCCGGTTAGAGTTGATATTACCGACTGGATACCAGGTTCAACGGCTGCCAAAGCGTACAACGCTCGGTTTGAACAGATTGATGATCGTGACGAACTGGCTTTGGAAGAAGTAACCATCGCTGAGGTACTGAAGCAGAATGGCTATCGGACGTTTTTTGCCGGCAAGTGGCATCTGGGCGGCGAAGGCTTTCTTCCAACGGATCAGGGCTTCGACTTCAATTTTGGAGGCCACGATAAAGGTTCCCCGCCAGGCGGATACTATTCGCCGTTCAAAAATCCATATCTGCCCGATAAGCAGGACGGTGAATATCTTACCGAACGTCTGACCAAAGAGTCTGTGAATTTTCTGGAGACTATAAAGTCAACAGAGCCGTTTCTGATTTATTTGTCCTATTACAACGTGCACACGCCGATTCAGCCTTACAAAAAACTGGTTGGACACTTCCAATCCAAGGCCGTGGATCTGTTTGGCGATACACGGCCCGCGCCGATCAAAGAATTTCGGGGCGAGTCGCGTTCGCGGCAGGACAATCCTGAGCTCGCTTCTATGATTGCCGCGGTCGACGACAGCGTAGGAACCATTGTTGCCCGGTTGAACGAACTTCAACTGACCGATAACACCGTTGTGATTTTCTTTTCGGACAACGGTGGCTTGTGCACGTTGAGAAAGCCTGGCCCAACGTGCAATCTGCCGCTGCGTTCCGGCAAGGGCTGGTTATACGAAGGCGGAATTCGGGAGCCGATGATTATTCATGCACCGGGAGTGACTACTGCAGGAACAGTGTGCGACGTCCCTGTCATCAGCACGGACTTTTTCCCAACGATGCTGGAACTTGCCGGCTTGCCATTGCAGGATGAACTGCATGCAGATGGGACAAGTCTTGTGCCGCTGCTTAAAGGCCAGCCGACCATGGATCATGCGCCTCTGTGTTGGCACTATCCTCATTATCATGGATCGACCTGGACGCCAGGAGCCGCAATTCGTGATCAGGATTGGAAGCTGATTGAACTGTATGAATTCGGCTTGACAGAACTGTACAATCTGAAGGATGACATTGGCGAATCGAAAGATCTGAGCTTGTCGAACCCGGAAAAAGCAGCCGAACTAAAAAGTAAACTCCAGGAATGGCAGACTCGAATGAATGCAAAGATGCCGATTGCCAACCCTGACTACGATGCAGATGCACCGATGATTCCACCAGCCGGGCCAAGGGCTCGCAAATAGTCCCGAAAATAACGTCAGATCTATTAGAGTCGGGAAGCAGCAGCTGATAAGAAGCAATATCGGGTTCCACTTGTTTCGGTACAACTCTGACCGAAACAGTTGCGGTGGTTGAGAGGTGCTGTTGCGTGCGGTGCGCAGTGAAAAGCGAGATAGGCCATGTTCTGTTGAATTGACATCAACGATCGCTTCGTTTTTTCTTAGCAGAAAAACAGACACGGTCACAATTTCTAATTTCATCCGAACAGACTCGACGTCTTCAATATCTATACATCGTAAGGAACAAACGTGACACGACTTCTTAATCACTCTTTCTCGTTGCTCGTCATCACGGTATCAGCCGTGTTTGTGATCTTTCCCAATCAGGCCATTGCTCAGGACAAAGATGGTGTGTTTGCTAAACGGAATCTAGTCGCGTGGTGCATTGTGCCATTTGATGCCAAGAAACGTGGTCCTGCAGAGCGTGCCGAAATGCTGGTTCGACTGGGGATTCAAAACGTTGCCTATGATTGGCGAGCCGAACATGTGCCAACGTTTGAAGAAGAGATTGTGCAGTACAAGAAGCACGATCTGAATTATCTGGCGTTCTGGAGCTGGCATGATTCCATGGAACCGCTTATTAAAAAGTACAACATTCACCCGCAGATTTGGGTGATGATGAGAAATTCAACGGCGGATTCACAGGACGCCAGAATTGCAGATGCGATTGAAGGGCTGCTACCGCTGGTCGAAAAGACGCGTGAGCTTGGATGCAAATTGTCTATTTATAACCACGGCGGCTGGGCGGGCGAACCTGCCAATATGGTTGATGTGGTTAAAGCACTTCGGGAAAAACACAATGCGGCTCATGTCGGGATTGTCTACAACTTCCATCATGGCCACGAACACATCGCTGACTTTGCCGTTCAATTCGAATCGATGCTGCCGTATCTGTTTTGCTTAAATATCAACGGTATGGACGATGCCGAGATCGTGGCCAGCGGAAAGAACAAAATTCTTCCGCTTGGGGGTGGCACCCATGAACGGCAGATGATGAAAATCGTGAAAGACAGTGGCTATGCAGGCCCCATTGGCATACTGGATCATCGTGAAAGTACGGATTCAGAGGAGAGCCTTAGGGAAAACCTTCAGGGGCTGGACGGATTGCTAAAAGCAGGGCTTTAGATTGAAATCGCTGGATTGACGGCAGACCAGGCTGGTCGTGACAAATGCCGGCGGTATTTGTCACGAGAGGCTGTCGAGGCAGGCCGGTTATCAGAAACAGCTGATACTTCATGGTGAAAATCATGTTAAGATCAGCGAATATCGTCCCGCGTTACTACGGCATCTCTTTACAGTTGTTGACTTCACAACTTCACTTTGGTGGGTACTGAGGATATGCAAAAGAAAACGATTCTTGTCGTTGAGGACGAGAAATCGATTGCCGACATTCTGATCTACAACCTTGAAAAAGAAGGTTTTGAGGTCGCCTGGGAACGGGATGGACGCGATGGAATTCTGAAGGCGCAGTCATTGCTGCCTGATCTGATTCTGCTTGACCTGATGTTGCCTGGTCTGGACGGACTGCAGGTTTGCCGTTCGCTGCGAAGCGATGCCCGTACAGATCAGATCCGAATACTGATGCTTACTGCGCGGGCAGAAGAGACAGACGAAATTGTCGGGTTCAACATGGGAGCCGACGATTATGTAACCAAGCCTTTTAAGGTGAGGCCGCTTATTCACCGCGTGAAGGCGTTGCTTCGCAGAAACGAAGGCGGTGCTTCTACGAAAGAACATATCTCGGCGCACGGTATCGAAATCGACAAGCTGCATCACACCGTTACATTTAACGAGGAAGAACTCGATCTTACGCCGACCGAGTTTCGGCTATTGTGGACACTTGCGAATCAACCGGGCCGTCCGTTTTCTCGAAACGAATTGATGGATACGTCTCGCGGCGAAGATGCAAATGCACTGGAACGCACCATTGATGTGCACGTCCGGTCACTGCGAAAGAAACTTGGTGCTGCTGCAGACATTGTCGAAACGGTGCGCGGTGTTGGGTATCGATTCCAGCGGAAATAAAGCTGCTTTGCATGTTAAGTTAACGTTGCCCTTAATAGGCGGCGAGCCCCTTGGCGATGTGCTCAAACGCCTTGGGGGCCATGTGGTTGAAGTAGTCCCATGAATGTGCGCCGGCCGACGTGTCCAGGTCGCGTTCGTGTAAGATTCCGGATGAAGAAAGCTTCATTCCCAGCCTAACACAACCGTCAAACCAGTCCGTATCCGCTGGATCGCAGCAAAACCATTGATACCGCGGCCATGCCAAAGGATGCAGGTTTAAAACGACAGTCGCCTGTCGGGCATCTTCAATATCCTCAAACATTTCGTCCAGCGGCAAATTCTGTCCGTACAGTTGATGAAAGTCGACGGCAGGTGAGATTGCGGCAACCACCGGAAACTGCGCGGCATGGCGGAAGCTCAGCTGTAAAGCTCCCTGTCCACCCATGCTGACTCCAAGCATCGCGATTTTGGGCGGCTCAATTCCCCAGCGTTCTTCAATAAAGGGCAATAACTGGTCGACTAGCCAGTTCTGAGGACTGACATCGGGCGAGAACTCGTTGCAGATTCTGTCCATCCACCAGGATCGTTCCCCATTCGGGCACACAGCTACCAGGTTGTACTGCTGCAGCAGATTTGTGAATGCGGCGTTGTCGTTTAGTAGAACCTGTCCGTGGCCGTGTAAGAACATCACGCATCCGGTGGGCTTTTCGTCTGTGTTTGGATCAAACACGTGAACAGCATGCCCGTCCAGCATTTCGGACATCCAGCGACCGTTCGGGGCTGCTGGTTGCGATTCGTTCTCGTCAGAGGGCTGCTGTGACGAGAACCATTTACCTAGTTTACCAAGCATAGATTGCACTTCTGTTAGGCCAGCTGATAACGTTTTTGTTGTCAATGCGCTGCGTTGATACCGAAACGAAAAATACGCCCAACGTTTGAAAAATCGGTTCGGGATGGGCAGATGTTCGAAACTCATCAACTCCGTTGTTTAAAACGCCGCTTTAGTCCATATCTAAGCGGTGTTTGGAATTATTCAGAGATGATGAAATAATCCGCGGCCGCAAATCATCGTAAAACACAGTGTTCTTTAAGTTCGGAGACCGTCTTGCCCCATGATGCTGAAATTCGCAGTCTTGTCGAGCGGGTGTGCGTGGAAATTGACCGGGAATTACGAGCGTTTCTGCTGGGAATTCTTAAGGACGTGCATCTGGCGGAAGACGCCTATCAGAAAACGGTCGTAAGGGCCATTGAGGCGTCAGACTCGGCCAGCAAAGCCACAGTTCGAGGATGGATTTTTCGAATTGCATTGAATGAAGCAAGGGAATTAAAGCGCGTATCGAAAAGACAAGGTCGGTTAAACCAGGCTGTTTGGGAGTCTTTCCCTGACTCTGACCGACTCCAAACGGGTAAAACTCAGGACGGTCCGGAATGGGTTGCGGCGAGAGAAGAGCAAGTTGAGATTGTCCGGTCGGCCTTGCAAAGGCTGGACGGGAATTATCGAGAGGTTGTTGTGAGGCGGATTCAAAGAGGTCAGACGTTTGCGGAAATTGCGGCTGACCTGAACCGACCCTTGGGAACCGTTTTGACCTGGATGCGAAGAGCATTGTTGGAATTGCGAGAGATGGAAGAGTTGCGTCATTTATCGGATAGCGAATGACGCGTTGTGTGCTGAGAACGATTTGCTGATAGTCAACGGTCGCTGCTGAAGGCGATGGTTCAAATTGCAGAGAACAATGAAGTGAACATGAATCACTCAATATCAAAAAATCACGAAGACCCGCGATGGCTGGCGTTTCAATACGTGGCGGGCGAACTTTCGGCCAAAGCAGCTGAGGCGTTTGAAGTGTCGATGCTGACGGACCCTGAACTCTGCGAAATGGTCGCAGAAGCCAGCCTGCTGTGTTGTGCTGTGTATCAGAGTTCTGTCGGAGACGAATCCGGATTGCCCAAAGTCACGGTACCGGTTTGCAGTGTACAATGTGGTAAATCAATTCAAGCGTCACACAGTCGTGGGATGCTGGCAGCGATGGTTTCTGTTTGCTGTTGTCTGGGCGTGGCCGCCGCGGTTTCGAATTTGACGATTGATTCTTCAGGCGTTCGCCTTGTTGAAACAACTGATTCTGAGTCCGATGCAGAACTGCTGGTGGATGCCTGGGTGGATGGTGCAAACCGTTTTTCTGGAAACGATATCGACGAACCTGAACCGTTCTCCTCGGAACTGGATGTTCCTGAATGGCTTCTGACGGCAGTTGCAATTGCCAGCATTGATCAGGACGGTGCAACCGCTTCTGGCGATGAGGCTATTCCGGACGACATGGAACTGTTCTAAAGCACCTATGAGTTTAAGAAATTATGAAGCCACGAATTCAAAACCTGATCGCTGGAACTGTGCTGCTTTGTTGCGTGGCATTTGCTGTTGGTGGATCTCATGCTGTTGGCAGTGATGAAGGGCAAAAGGAAGTTGCGGCCCCCGGTCAGCAGGCGGCCAAGTTGCCGATGGTTAATCTGACTGAGCGTGAAGCAGATCAGGCTTTGAAGTTTGCTGCCAAGCATCATCCGGAACTGGCCGATTTATTGCAGCAGTTGCGACAGGGTTCGCCTAGTGGATTTTCTCGAGGCATCCGGGAGGTACACATTGCGATTCAGCGTTTGGAGCGTTTTAAAGAAAAGCAGCCTGCAAGATTCGATGCAGAACTTGCCAGTTGGAAGTCCGATTCCGAAATTCGGTTACTGACGGCAAAGTGGTTGATGTCGCAGGACCCTGAACTGGAAACACAGATTCGTGACTTACTGAGACTGCGGCAGCAGACGAAGATCGATCGCTTGAAATCAGAACGTGATAGACTGGCAGAACGACTTCTGCAGCTTGATAACCAGATTGGCATGGGAACTACAGAACTCGAAGCTGATCTGGTCGACGAATGGAGCCGTCTTGCCAAACGTGCGGCCACAACGGCGAAGACGCAGAAAAGTCGCCAGAGCAACAGAAAAAACAACGGAACAAAAACACCAAGGCTGGAAGCAGTACTCCCTTAGAAGACTAGGCGTCGGTGGCTTTAGAAAATTGACTCACCGTATCGCAAATAACGTTTAGCAAAAGACTTAGCAGCCCCCCTCAACGCTAATGATCGTCCGTGTTCCCACATTGGTCGTGGCCGACATCCTAAGCTCAGATTCATCCAACCTCAGGATTAATAAAGGTAATCGGAATGAAGACATTTGGAACCATTCTGTCAGCGCTATTGCTGGCCGGAAGCGCGTTCGCGGAAGACACTGTCACCAGAACGGCGGCCGAACGATTTGCACTGGCTGATTCGACGGAGACTCCTGATTTTCAGCGACATGTGGTGCCGCTGCTAGGAAAACTCGGCTGTAATGGGCGAGCTTGCCATGGTTCATTTCAGGGCCGAGGGGATTTTCGGCTGTCTTTGTTCGGCTACGACTTCGAAACCGACCACGGTGAAATGTATGGACGCGTGGATCCTGAAACTCCATCCGAAAGTCTGGTGCTGACGAAGCCGCTGATGGAAATTCCGCACGAAGGCGGTCAGCGTC
Organism: Fuerstiella sp.; assembly: GCA_041689795.1. Classification (GTDB taxonomy): domain Bacteria; phylum Planctomycetota; class Planctomycetia; order Planctomycetales; family Planctomycetaceae; genus Fuerstiella. Next base: position 7,759 of record JBDNFN010000071.1, read on the forward strand.
TGAAGGCTGGTTCATGGCAGCATCGAATTCTGCTTAACTGGATCACGGCGGATGCTGTGAAGCGTCCTGTTGACGCCGCCAAGCTGACTCGGCTTGAAGTGACTCCCGTTGAAATTCATTTTAATGCAGATGGTCAGAACGCTCAACTCAAGGCTGTGGCGATCTGGGCCGATGGTTCCCGCGAGGACGTTACTGATCTTTGCCGGTTTCAAACCAACGACGATCAGGTCGCAGATGTTACAAGCGAAGGTCTGATCGCTGCCGGTACACCGGGAGACACACATATTGTGATTTCCTATGACAGCGCGGTGGTTCCAATAGCCGTTATTCGCCCGGTTTCTAATAAGACGGACGACAACTACCCTGCCACTCCAACGCCCACCAGAATCGACGAGCTTGTTGTGGCAAAGTTAAAGAAGCTCGGTGTTGTTCAGTCTGAAATGTGCAGCGACGAACAGTTTTTGCGTCGAGCCAGTTTAGACGTGACGGGAGCGTTGCCTTCCGTGCCGGAAATTCGCAAATTTGCGGCAGACACAAGTGTTGATAAACGGGCCCGGAAAATAGACGAACTGCTCGAACGTCCCGGCTACACCGCATGGTGGACAACCAGGCTGTGCGACTTTACGGGCAACAGCGATGACCAACTGAATAACGTAACTCCAATCCGGACCGAAGCATCGAAGCAATGGTACGAGTGGATTCATGCTCGAGTCGCAAGAAACGCTTCTTACGATGAAATCGTCGAAGGACTCGTAATGGCTGTTAGCCGCGATCCCGGCGAATCGTATGAAGACTACTGCAAGAACATCAGCAGTATGTATCACAATGACAGTAACTACTCATTTGATCAGCGGCACACAATGCCTCACTATTGGTCGCGAACAAACTTCCAGCAGATGGAGGATCGCGTTATAGGATTTGCTTATACGTTTCTGGGAGTACGAATTCAATGTGCGCAATGTCATAAGCATCCATTCGATCAATGGACGCAGGACGACTTCAAAGGCTTCCAGGGATTCTTTACCGGTGTCACCGGCAGAAATCAAAACCCCCGTCCGGATGCAAAAAAAGAATATCAGGACATGCTGGCGAAGTTCGAAACCGGTGACCTGAAGGGCAACCAGCTTCGAAACGAACTGGGCAAGCTTGTAAAAAAGGGTGAAACGATTCCGTTCGGCGAAGTCTTTACAACTCCGCCTGCACGGACTGTGGTCGAAAACAAGAATGGCAAAGAACGTAAAGTCAGAAAAGGCAACTCTAGAACAGCCTCAGAAGCTCGTCTGCTGGGGCAGGAGCCGATGGATCTTTCAGGCTACGAGGATGTTCGAGAACCGTTGATGGAATGGTTGCGGTCTCCCGATAATCCGCTGTTCGCAAAGGCCTTTGTGAACCGAGTCTGGGCAAATTACTTTAATGTGGGTATCGTCAATCCGCCAGATGATATGAACCTTGCAAATCCGCCAAGTAACGCTCCTTTGCTCGATTACCTTGCAGATGGTTTCATCGCCAATAAGTTTGATATGAAGTGGCTGCATAGAGAAATTCTTAACAGCCGAGCATATCAGTTGAGCTGGCAGCCCAACGAAACCAACCGTCTTGACGAACGTAATTTTGCCCGAGCCGTACCACGACGTTTGCCAGCCGAAATAGCATGGGACATGGTTTCTCAGGCTGTCAGCAACGACGAAAAGTACGCCAGCTACGCTACCAGCGTTGATGGACGTGCGATTGCAATTCCCGGTGCCGGACTCCGAAGCCGTGGTAACAACGACAGTGCTGGATATGCATTGACCATCTTTGGTCGCTCAATCCGCGAAAGCAACTGTGACTGCGATCGTTCTCAGGAACCCAGTTTGTTGCAGACTATTTTCCTTCGAAACGATGGTCAGGTGCTCAGCATGCTGGACAGTAAAGATGGATGGCTGTCACAGGTTGCCAAAGAAAACGGAATTGCATTTAAATCGAAATCGCCGACTCAGGCTGACCGAGCGGAAGGTGCACGACGTGACCAAGCTAGACAGAAAACGCTCGGGAAACTCCGAAGTCAAGTAAAAGCGGCTCAGGCTGATCTGGAAAGGCTACAGAAGAACCCCGAGGCGAACGCGAAGCAGATCGCAAAGCGAGAACAGCAAATGAAAAGTGTCCGCAGCAGAATGAAGGAATTTGCAGATCCAGCGGAAACAGTCGATGGGGAACAGCCGGAACTGGTCGTGCAGAGTTCGATCAACGTTCCGAACGCGATTGAAGACGCATATTTGCGAACTCTCAGCCGCGAGCCCACCGAAGAAGAAGTTGCAACCGCGACAGAATTCATTGCCAGTTCCACCGACCAACTGGATGGACTTCGCGGTGTAATGTGGGCGTTGCTGAACACGAAAGAATTCATTGTGAATCACTAAGTCGACGTTGTTATACAATCCCAGGCTGGCGCAGCATGCCTCAGCCACACAGCAGTTGGCAATGTGCCAGCTGCTTTCCTGCCTGTTCCAACCCAATGACCGACGTTCTGTCGGACCAACAATCAATAAGGATGATAACCATGGCGTTTTTTCGAACCTGTGATGGAGTCGGTCGACGTGATTTTCTGCGTGCCGGCGTGGCTGGTGGAGCTGGATTGACACTGGCAAACTACATGCAGATGGCGAATGCTGATCAGTTGAATAAAGGTGCCAAGGCGAAGTCGGCCATCTTTATAAATCTGAATGGTGGCCCGTCACACATGGACACCTTTGATCTGAAGCCCGACGCTCCTGATGAGTACCGTGGCGAATTCAGTCCGATTCAGACGAACGTTCCCGGCATTTACATCTCTGAACACCTGCCAAAGCTTGCTCAGGTGATGGACAAGTTCTGTATTCTGCGGGGTGTTTCGCACAGCGTTGCGGCTCACGCTTTGGGAACAGAGTACGTCAATAGCGGCAACCGTCCTTTGCCGTCATTGGAATTTCCTGGCTACGGTGCTGTGGTTAGCAAGGAACTTTCAGGCGATCCAGAGTTGCCAAAGTTTGTCGCGATTCCGAAAAGCGCTCAACGTCCCGGCTATCTTGGCGTTCGGTATGCTCCTATGGACACAAGTGCCACCCCAGTGATTGGATCGCCGTTTCGGGTTCGAGGTATGTCGCTCGGTAGCGGACTGACAGTGGAAGACGTTGAAAAGCGTAACAATCTGTTGACCAAACTGGATCGTACGTTTGGTGAGTTCGAAGCTGAAAATCAACTACTGGATGGACTCGGGCAGTTTGGTCAGCAGGCCCACGCGATGATCACCAGTGCGAAGTCGCGGGAAGCCTTTGATATTTCGAAAGAGTCAAAGGAATTCGCAACGCCGTTTGGTTCATCCGGACTCGGTGCTAGCTGCCTGTTGGCTTTGCGACTTGTTGAAGCTGGCGTTCGATTCACCACCATCAGCAATGGTGGCTGGGACACTCACCGCGAAAACTGGGATGCGTTGTCAGGCAAACAATTGCCACCATTGGACGAAGCGTTGTCTGCCCTGTTCGCGGGCCTGGAAACTCGAGGTCTGCTGGACTCGACAATCGTTTATGTCACTGGAGAGTTTGGACGCACACCAAAGATTAATAAAGAACGCAACGGTCGTGACCACTACCCTCGGAACATGTTCATGTTGATGGCCGGCGGCGGCGTTAAGGGTGGACAGGTACTCGGCGAGAGTGACGATAAAGGCGCTATGCCGAAGAACGAAGGGTTTAGCCCGGACGACGTGGCCGCTTCGTTCTATCATGCTCTCGGCATCAATCATGAAAAAGAATACCAAACAACAACAGGTCGTCCCGTGATGATTGTTCGCGAAGGAAACGTAATTCCAGCGCTGTTCGCTTAGTCACTCACGATTCAAAATTTGAAACTCTCAAGGCGTTCTCAGAAATCTGAGAACGCCTTTTTTATTTTGCTCTTTCGCTCACGCCGCAACGAAAGAGGAATTCCTTCCGTTAGCCCTATTCGTGAGAAGTCGAAGCATTCCGGAAGTTATAGGAATTCTGCATTGGCGTAATTCAGCAGCGACTGCAGCATCACACAGCAGCGGGTATTTAGACGCGTTTTTTACGGCCATGTAACCGCGATTGTTCTGTAGTTATTGAAGCCGACTTTCTGCTTCAGGCAATCCTTCTGAGTGACGCACACACTGCTTTTATCAGCACGAATCGTATTTGCGTATTGATCGCGTGTGTGGCGAAAGTACCACGGTTTGCGGTGATGGGAAGGTATCTGATGTGATCAGGCGGCTCAGGCATGCGGTATGCGTTCATACTGATGGGGCCGTATCACAGAACAACCATAACACGCGAGCTGACTTTTATGAGTTCGACCGGACTTGAAGTCTTCGACCGTTCTGTTCCGGTGACCAACATCTGGCTCGGTGAACTGATGGTGAATGGGATTGGACGTAGCGCCAACAGGCGTATGGAGCGTTGAGGTTTGTGCTGCAGGCTCTTCGCGATCATCTGCCAGCGAAAGAAAATTCACATATTGCAGCGCAGCTTTCGATGTTGATTCGCGGCATTTATCATGAAGGCTGGCAATCCGGCGGCGACGCCTATCCCTGAAAGATCGCAGGAAGCCTTTCTTTCCTATGTGGATGGGGCATTCGAGGCAGATATTTTTGTCGATGCTGAGAGAATCGTGTTCGCCGTGTTTTGCATTTTTTCGCGGCAACTTAGACACGGCGAGGCAGCTAAGATCAGAGGCGTACTGCCCAAGGGGATCCGCCAACTGTGGACCGAATGATGTCACCTGTTGCCAATCGCCGAAGTAGACACAAAAAGAGGCTCAGCTATGCCGATCGAACTTACCAGTCCGGCGATTCAACCGGGAGGATTCCTCCCGGAACGTTACACCGGTGACGGTGCTGACCTTCGCCACCATTGCAGTGGTCTGCGCCGCCTAGCGGGACTCAAAGCTATGCGCTGATCTGCGACGATCCGGACGCACCTCCCGCGACTTGGGTTCATTGAGTTCTATTCAATCTTCCAGCAGACACCAGTGAACTGGGCGAATGGGGGCCAACCAAAGAGTTGTTAAGTAACGGAGCGAATCAGGGAAGGCATAATTTTGGGAACATCGGTTACGGCGGGCCCGCATCTTCCAAAGGTAAGCCACACAGGTATTTCTTCAAGTTATACGCCCTGGATAAGATGCTGGAGCTTTCGTCCGGTGTCAGTAAAAGCGAATTGCCGGGTACGATGAAAAATCACATGCTGACGGAGGGACAGCTTGTTGAAATATACGGCCGATAGCTTAGGGGCTTGATTGTCGGGAATTACCAACTACCAAGCGAAACGATTGTTGTGAAAACTGTGGAGTGGTCTTCAGAGTTCGTTACGGTGATTGGTAACGAACCGGTTTCTAACGATGATTCATTTTGATGGCTGTTTTAAATTATTCAATCAATCTTATCTGTCAGATGTTTACCTTCCGGTTTGTTGTAGCTAAGTCGAAGAATTTCGTTTGGGCGATCTCTGGAAATGATATTTGTCGTGCCGATCGTGGAGGCTATTCTATTGTTGCCACATTGCTGACGATTGTGCGCGGATCACAGTCGCCCTCAAAAGCCCAGGCGTGAACAATCTTTCCACCGGCCTGTTTCACGTCAGTTAATGTGATGAATGGGCCTTTTGCAGCGATGCCGGTTTCTTCCATGAATTCTCTTTTGGCAGCGTCGAGGAAATCTTCTCCCGGATTTACTTCGCTCTTGGGAATGGACCAATGCCCATCATCTTTGTTTTTGAAGTAGGGGCCGCCGGGCTGCGCCAGAAGAACCTGCAACTCGCCCTCGTCAAAGCGGTACATCAGAAGTCCAGCGCTCTGGTGCGGCATTGATTCAATCTTTGTTGTTAACAGATCACGTCAAGCTGGCGATTTGTAGCCATCTTTTTTGTGGAAATGCTTGTTTGCATCAGCAGCAAGTCGCAGTTGAAATCCGTGGTAGTCTTTACGCCGAGTACTCGTAACAATGCACTTCTTTCACCAGCGACGGGTGTGCAGATCGCTTTTCCGGCCGTTGATTTGCCGTCTGGTATTATTCGTGAGTTGCGTATTCCATGTCGTCCCCAGGCAGACTTCCGATCATTTGGACGCTCGCGACGATTTGCGTCCTGGCTTTGATCAGCCTTCTTATCTGGCCCGCCAGCCATCCACCTCGGGTAGAAGATTCTCCATCAATCAACGTGGCATCTATGTTCACCGCTGCGACGTCTGCAGCAGAACGCGGTGACGATGCTATCGCTCAACGGTTCTTAACAAGGATTCTTGCACAGCAACCCGATCATCACCAGTCTCGTCTTCTGCTCGGCCAGGTCTTGTGGAATCAGCGGGACAACCGCGCCTTCGATGAATGGGCCAAAGTGCCGGCGGAAGCTGGGCGACAGTACGCTGTTGCGAATTACCTTGCTGGCGCGGCAAATCTGGATTTGGGCAACGCGCAGGATGCTGAATCTCTGCTACTTTTGGCAATTGATATCGAACGCAGTTACCTTCCAGCCATTAATGCGTTACAGAACCTGTACGCTCTTCAGCGCAGGCCGATTGAGTTGCGGCAGTTTCTTGCGAGAACCTACGTGTTCAGATCGCCAACCCCGCATGACCTAGCTCTGGATTTGTTGGCCGGAAAAGAGCTGTTCTCGCCAGAACAGTCGATCGATGCTCTGCAGCAGATGCTACGAGCAGAGCCGGATTCTGTACGTACGAGATACTGCCTGGCTGCGATTTTCCGAGAGGCCGGAAAACCAGGGCCGGCTCTGCGGCAATTGACGAACGACAATACCGCCGAAGTTGGAGACTCTGGAAAGCACTTTGGGCTCGATAGTGGCCAGGCCAATTCCGACCTTCGATCACTGGATGGCTTTCACCTGTTGCTTTGTACCGACCTTCGTCGGGAAGCCGAATCTGTGGTGATAGCACGTCGCATCGTGGATGGACGCAGCACTCGATCCGAAGATCTGTATGCACTGGGGACGCTGTATCTGGAACAAAAAGATGCGAGTGCTGCTGAGACACTTCTTATTGCAGCGTTGTCCAACACACCGTTTGATGCCTCTATTTGGAACCGTGCCGGACAGGCCGCTGCACAGGCCGGACACAACGCTCGGGCTGAACGATTTCTTCGGAACGCGGTTATTGCTGATGAATTAGAAAGAGACGCCTATTTGGTGTTGCGTGGCACCGGTGACACAAACCTGCTTGCGGCAACGATGGATCGTGTGGCCGAACATCTGCAGGCTTTGGCACAGCAACAGCGGGCGACTGTCTGGAAGGCTGCTGCAGCATCTCTGCGTTCCGGGCCGGAAATTGCTGCGACTGCTGACTATCTGGACAGCTATGCCACGGTATTACTGAACCCACTTCAGAACCCGGCTTTGGTGGAAGTATCAGATTTTCGAACAGTCTGGAGCGATGCAAATTTGAAAGTTTTTAATGACTTGCTTTCCGGCATGAACTCGGCCCTTGGTTCGGCAGAACGGGCGAGTGTGGCAGTCGATGATGGCTTTCGTCTGCATGATGTCGCGGAAGCGTCCGGCTTGTTGTTTCAATACGAGCCCGGAGACACCGGTAAGAAATTGATTGTGGAAACGATTGGTGGTGGAGTCTGCGTGCTGGACTACGATGGCGATCTGTATCCAGACGTTTTCTTTCCGCAGGGCACTCAGGCCTCTCTAAATGCAGCGATGGAGCACGATTCTGATCACCGTCTGGCGACAGTCGCGTCTGGAGACAGGTTGTTTCGGAATCTCGGAGACGGTTCTTTCAAAGATGTCTCGTTAGACGCGGGCATGTCCGGGCAGGCCTATAGTCTTGGTTGTGCGGCTGCAGACATCGACAATGACGGAGACACAGACATCATTGTGGGGGCAATCGGCAACACACGACTGTACCGCAATAATGGCGACGGGACCTTCCAAAATGAAGTGCTTGATGTAAGTCCGCAGTCGGTGACTGCCGGGATTGGTATCGGCGACTTTGATGCGAATGGCGGTCTTGATCTTTGGCTTGTTAACTACGTTGAAGACTGGAAACGAACGTGTCTGAATTCAAGCCAGCAATTCAGCACCTGTTTGCCTATCACTTTTCCAGCGCCCGCGGATATACGCCTGCTATCAGACGAAATGGGCGGGTATGCACGTCAACTGAGTGATGTTTGGGCATCAGATCGAGGCCGCGGACTGGGAGTCGTCACGCTTGATCTGGATAACGATTTCAAAACGGATACCTATGTTGCCAACGATGGAACTGCCAATCACCTGTACCTGAGTTCGGCAGCCTTGGCAAATACAGCTTCCGAATCAGCTCTTGCAAATGGATGCGCGCTGAGTGGTGATGGTCGAGCGGAAGCCGGGATGGGGATAGCAGTCACCGATTTCAACGGTGACCTGCTGCCGGATCTGTTTGTGACAAACTTCTATCAGGAATCGAATCGACTCTATCAGGGAAGTGGTGAAGGCCATTTTCTAGACGTCTCGTCGCAATGGGGCCTGCCAGCACTAAGTCTGTCCGTTCTTGGATTCGGAGTACAGGCCGCCGATTTCAACAGTGATGGGTGGACTGATGTCATAATTGCTAACGGGCATATCAATAACTACAGCAATCAGGGGCAGCCGTATCAGATGGAAACGTTGCTGCTTGCGAATACGAACGGTAGAAACTTCCGACGTGTTTCCGCTGGTGCGTATTTTGATGAAGTGTTTCTGGGACGCGGCGTGGCTGTTCTGGATTACAATCTTGACGGTCTTTGTGACGCGATCGTAGTGCATCAGGATAGGCCTGCTGCATTGTTGAAGAATTCAGGCGACAGAAAGAACATACTACAGATACGTTTGGTTGGCACCGATTCGAATCGCGATGCAATCGGTGCCGTCGTTGAGGTTGCGGCGGCCGGAGTGAGACGACGACAGTGGAATGTTGGTAGTCATGGCTTCATGGCGACCAACCAGCGTGTCTTTCGTTTTGCCACAGAGCAAGCGGCCTGGGACCATATTCATATTCTTTGGCCTTCCGGCCGCGTGACAAACCTGAAACCTCACAAGGCTAATAGCTCTCTGGTTATTCGAGAGGACGGCCGATGGTTCACGACGAGCGAGTAGCCGTTTGCTCACCAACCGGCAATAGCGTTTGCATGCGCCGTGCAGCTAAAAGCCTTCCCTTGAGATGCTTCCAATACTAATTGTTCGATGTGCTCAGAATAGGCGGTTTGGACACTCGTTCAGTGTGGCCGACAGATGTCAATTGAATCAAGCCAGTCTGTTTATGCGTAAAATGCGGTCGGGGTGCGGCTGCTTCAGTTAGGAATGGCGGCATCATCAGGGTTGATGCTATGCTGGATTTGTTTCAATTTTGTAAGCGGTACCGGGTCACCAGGCTTCAATGCAACAGCGGTCTTCAGAGCATCAATCGCTGCGGTGAAATTGCCGAGACGTTCCAGTGTCAGGCCGAGCGAAAAGTAGGCAGGCGCAAATTGTGGTTCAAGCGAAATGGCTTTCCGAAATGCTGCTTCAGCCTCTTTAAGTTGGTTGTCTTCGGCCAGCAGAATCGCCATGTTGAAGTAAGGTTTGTATTCAAGACTGCTGAGTTCAGTGCATTTTTGATATGCCTTAATCGCGTTTTGAGGCTGACCAATGGATTGCAGCATTGCGGCCAATGCTGCCCAGGCATTGGGGCTTTCAGGAAAGTTATTAACCGCCTGAGTCAGCGTCTCGAATGCAGCTTGGGGCTGTCCCGCCATTAGATACGCGTGCCCGAGATTAAGCTGTGGTCGCAGCAGATCGGGGCGTTTGGATACGATTTTCCTGTACGCTTCAATCGCCTGCCAGACTTTTCCAGCAGCCAGCAACTGATCAACTTGTGCAGCATCGTTCTTTCGAAGCGCGTCAAAAGAAAATATGTCTTTGATGTAAGTGTCGAGCACATCAGAAGTCGCTTCTGGCATCGCTGACATTTTTTCCCACGCGGTTGCCGCCTTATCAATGTTGCCATTCAGATACGCAAGTCGTGCAAGTTCGACATACCCCGGACGTGCGTACCAGCCGTTGCGGGAAACGGCAGATGTGCAGAAATCTACAGCGGAGGATGTATCGCCAAGGCTGGCGGCCAATCGGCCTAGTTCAAGCTCAATATGCGGATTCGATGGAAACGTCCTGTCGGTGCTAAGTAACAAATCATATGCAGATTGAAGGTTTCCGCGGCGAGCGATTGATCGTGCACATCGCACGTACACGGCTGGATTGTTCGGCTGCAGGGCGACAGATCTTCTAAAACAGACTTCCGCCGCCCGGATATCTGTCTGTTCGAGGCACAGTCCCTGAAAATAGGGCCACTTCGCTTCGTCAGGTTGTTGGTTGGCCAGCCATGCAAAACACGGCGCGGCTTCTGTATCGAATCCGTGTCCTTTCAGGCTCAGGGCCAGTTTCCGCCATGCCGCGATTGCAGTCGGTTCACGTTTAACTCCCTCAATGGTTGCCTCAAGTGCGCTGCGGACATCGGGGTGAATTGACAATGAGGACAGATCAGGCAGGGCGGGAGTCTCGGCGGATGAAGTCTTTGCCGAGAAGAACGCTGCATAACACGCATAGATCAGAACTGCTGACGCACACGTACAGACCACCTTTGTCAGAACACGTTTACCGAACATTGTTCAGTACTCCATGTTTCCGTGACAAGGTAATATTTTGGTCAGATGCAATGCCGGTATAGATGTTCTCTTCCCCATCGCTCCAGACGACTCGCAGTTCATCGATAGTACTCTGCGTCATGCCAAAATGTAGAGTCGCACTTTGACTTGTTTGGTATCCCCCGCCAGTTGTGACGGTTTTAAAAAACTGTCGTTGTTCCGCCAAAACGGAGACTGTGCAGCCTAGACCAAAGCGATTGCCTTTGGAATCGACAAGCCTGACTCGAAGCCAGTGCCCGGATTTCCGGCAAACATTCTGCAGAAGTCTGGCCGGTCCGGCACAGTTGATTATCAGGGCGTCAAGGTCTCCATCGCCGTCCGGGTCTTCCAAAAGTATTCCACGCGAAATATCGGCATCGCTCACAAACGGATCCTGGTCGCAGTTGAACGTTTGGTACTTCCCCGACTCGTTGCGTGTCAGCAGGGTGTTGCACTCTGCGTAAGCTGCTGGATTGTCATTGGCGATTGTCGCGACGCGTGATTCTCTCTGAACCTTTCCGTTGGCAATCAACACCTCGTTGTGGCCATCAAGGTTTAGGTCGGCTGCGGCGATTCCGAAACTGGTATTTGGGATTGAACTGTCCGCGAATCCCATCACGACTGTCTGGTCAGTGAAGCTTCCGTGCGAGTTGTTTGAATAGAGAGTGTTTGACTGGCCGCGAATGTGTCCCACCAGCAGATCGTCCGTACCATCTTCGTTCAGATCGGCCACCAGCAGACCCATCCCCGCTTCCGCTTCGCCTAACCAATTGTAGGCAACACCTCGAAAGACGGCTTCATCAGCAAAGCTTCCATCGGGCTGTTGCATCCACAAAAGATTGGCGGACATATCATTGGCGACATAAATATCCGGCCGACCGTCTTTGTTGACGTCTGTGACAACAACGCCAAGGCCTCTGCCCTTACCGTTTACCACGCCTGATAAGATTGTTTCATCTCGAAAAGACGGACTTCCGTCAGCACGATATTCGTTTTGGTTTCGCAGCAACTGATCGACAGTCGGGCTAAATGCAATCGGACCGCAAAAATCCTGTGCTCCAGACCGGTCTTCACAGTACTCCTTAGCACGATACTCAAGGTAGTTGGCAATAAACAGATCGGGCAAACCGTTTGAGACCAGGGGCATCAGAACGGCTGACGTGGACCACATCGCCGACAGGCCAATGTCGGAACCGGAATATCCGTGGAAGGTTCCGTCGCCGTTGTTCATCCAAAGCTGGCAGCGGCTGCAGCCTGTCAGTAAGACATCCATGAAGCCATCGTTGTCAATATCGGCGACTGCTGTTCCGGTTCCCGCGAGCGGCCAGTCGAGTCCTGCTTCGCTTGAGCTATCGAAGTATAGTCCTTCTGGATTCTGTCGCAGCCAGAGCTGCCGTCGAGAAGCAGACGGATGGCCCCCGTTAGTTAGCAAAACGTCCGGCAATTGATCACCGTCCAGATCAACCCACGCACCGCCACCAGACATAATCTGCGGCATTTCAAAGTCACTCAAATTTCCGGGATCGTGCAAGAAATTAAGCTGAGACCGTTCTGTAACGTCAATGAAAAACGGCGACACTTCGACTGTCGTCGCTGATTGTTGTTGAGGCTGGACTTCGCTCTTGTTGCTGCATCCGCTCATAAACAACAAAAGGCCAACTGCAACGACTTGCAGTTGGCCCGGGAATGAAAATAACTGAATCAACTTAACCTCTAATGATTTGGATGCTTTCTGTTCCAGAATATCTGGCAAAACAGATTCATAAAGACGTCTTGGAAATACAAACGCGTCCGAAAAAAATAGAGGCCCGGTCTTCATGAGAAGCCGAGCCTCGTTGTCGCTTATCTGTTGAAATTTATGGAGCGGTTTCAGCTGGCTATTGGCCAAGCATCAAACCACCACCATTCTTCGCTGGTGCGGCTTTTTGGCTGACCAGTTCAACCTTTAAATCGGTAGCCCCATCTTTGGGAATCGCGATTGAGAACGGAGCTGTAGTACCGCCAGCCCCTCCGCCACTCATTGCTGCCATCATCGCCGCAGGATCTACAGAAGGATCAGCTGCGGCAGTACCACTACCGGCTGTCATGGTGACATTGTACTGTCCTGGAGCTGCGCCATCGCCAGGCTCATAGGTCGTGATTGAGAATTTCCCATCGGCACCAACGGTTGCTCCGATTGGCGGCCGGATATCAGTAGCACCGGTTTTTACTGGGCTGAACGTCAGTTTGATGTCACCCCGTGCTTCACCATCAACAGTAACAGTCCCGGCAGCTGTCACCAACGAGATTCTGTCTTCGGGCTCACCGCCACATCCGACCGTGGCCATCACTAGTCCGACCCATACAACATGTTTCATGAGCGTTTGCAATTTCACAATTCCTTCAAACTAACTTCGTTGTTTTTGGTGCTTAGTTTCATTCAATTGGCCTGTGGACCGGACTTCCCGAAGGAAGTCCGGAACTGTCCCAGGCGGACTGCGGCGGCCGTGGCGAAATTTTTCAACGACACGGCAGGCAGTTTTGGAAGCCAGTTAGTCCTTTAGAAATTTGGCTGTGGCTGTCGGCTGTCGCCACCACCCGACTGGGTGTGCAGTGCAAACCAAACGGTTGATGGAGTAGCGCCATCCATATTTTCGCTGAAGAATTGAACGGAACCGTCGGCCATTAGAAAGAAGCCACCGCCAGTATGCACGCTGCTAGCGCCAGGCCAATTATTATTGATCCCGAAACACGCTAGATACGTCGGCTGGCAAACATAAGGTCCAGTTTTCCACCAAAAACTACCGGCCGCACCGGCAACACCGTCTGGGCGACACCAACGCTTGGTTCCGGGCGGCAAGTTTCCTGGAAAACCAGCTCGGTCCATGGCGTCGCCATTTGTTCCGGGAGCAATCAATGCCGCCCGATAAACTGCGTTGTCGATTCCACCGCCTCGAGGTTGGCCACCTGAGTTTCGCTGATGCCCAGGAATTCCCGGCCTTGGCTCATACCCCTTGGTGGAAACTTCGCCCAGCATTACCGTGTTTGACGTACCGTCCGTAATGTCACGAATTCGAGACGCTCCACCCTGAGGCATTGGCCCCTGGTGAACGTCTGCACGACGATTCCACCAGTCCCAGCCCATGTTGCCTGCGTAGTTGGTGTGTGCGATTCCGTGTGTTGGATCAACACCGCCGCCAAAACCTGGGTCCGATGGACACTGCAGGCCAGGGATCACTTGTGCAATCACATTCTGACCATTTACCTGTTGTGTCAGGATTGGAGCCGTAGTGTCGATGCTATTGTAAAGAGGAGCTTGGTCCATGTATGGCAGCGAAGCCATGATCCATATGTAGTTTCGGGGCTGTGGATTCGACAGGTCGTATGAAAAGACGTTTGTTAACGGGAACGTCTTGTGAACATCATGGTAATTGTGCACAGCCAGGCCCAATTGCTTCATGTTGTTTCGACACTGCGTCCGCCGAGCCGCCTCACGAGCCTGCTGGACAGCAGGCAGAAGCAGTGCGATCAGGATCGCAATAATTGCAATCACCACTAATAGCTCGATCAGCGTGAATCCCCGCATCTTCTTCTTCATCATCATTTTTCATAACCTTCAAAACACAGATAAAAAAACATGTGCCAGCAACGAATATTGGTCGCGTCGTTCAGTCCACCAAGTTTCTAAAGCTTCGTCAATTATTGTACTCTATAAATACCTGAATTCGGGAAGTGTTTTAAATTGCGAAGTCTTATCTAAAGCTGGTGTTGACATCCTGTTGTTGTCGTATTCCTCAAAGGGTCTTAAGGGGAGTTCGCTGCGGATGCATTCTGGATTTATGGCGAGTTGATATCTAGAGTGAAGTGGCGAATACTTTGAGCCAACATTGTTGCCGTCGCGTGAATGTTGTGGTTTGCACGGTCCATCGTGGTACTCAGGCAGGAAAAGTTGAGAAAAATGGCGGAATCCAGAGAGGCTATACTGAAGCGATTTCGCGAGAAGATTTCGGCCGGGCTTCCGATTGTGGGGGGCGGTGCGGGAACTGGCATCAGTGCTAAGTGTGAAGAGGCGGGCGGTATTGATCTGATTGTGATCTACAATTCCGGCCGTTACCGCATGGCGGGGCGGGGTTCGCTGGCGGGGCTGTTACCGTATGGTAATGCGAACGAAATCGTTAAGGAAATGGCTCGTGAAGTGCTTACGGCGGTTAAACACACGCCTGTTCTGGCGGGTGTATGTGGGACCGATCCGTTCATGCTGCGGACGTCTTTTCTACGCGAGTTGCAGGATATGGGCTTCGCCGGCATTCAAAATTTCCCTACAGTCGGACTGATCGACGGTGTTTTCAGGGCGAACCTGGAAGAAACGGGAATGGGTTTTGGTCTCGAAATCGATTGCATCGCGGAGGCTCATGGCATGGGAATGCTGACCACTCCCTATGCGTTTGACGCCCAGCAGGCTGCTGAACTGACGTCAGTTGGAGCTGACATTATTGTTGCTCACATGGGACTCACCACCAGCGGTTCGATCGGTGCCCAAACGGCGCTGTCGCTGGACGACAGCGTTGTTCGGGTTCGCGAAATTGCAGAAGCTGCAAAACGTATCCGTGACGACGTAATTGTCCTGTGTCATGGCGGCCCGATAGCGATGCCGGACGATGCGAAGTATGTGCTGGATAGAGTCGCCAGTATTGATGGTTTTTATGGTGCCAGTTCAATGGAACGGCTGCCAACAGAAATTGCTCTGACCGATCAGGTGAAACGTTTTACTGAGATTCGCAGATAGCTAACGGACGGCGTCAGGCGATAATTTTTCCAACAACCTGTCCGAAGACATCTGTCAGCCGATAGTCGCGGCCGGAATGGCGATAGGTCAGCCGTTCGTGGTCCAACCCCAGTAGGTGCAGAATTGTGGCGTGAAGATCGTGAACGTGCATTTTGTCGTGAACAGCCTTAAAGCCGAAGTCGTCGGTTTCGCCGTACGTCATTCCGCCCTTTACGCCGCCTCCAGCCATCCACATCGTAAATCCATGGTGATTGTGATCTCGACCGCTGCCATTTTCTGATGTTGGCGTTCGCCCAAATTCGCCACCCCAGACAATCAGCGTGTCTTCCAATAGCCCTCGCTGCTTCAGATCCTTGAGCAATGCTGCGATTGGCTGATCGATATCCTGGCAGAGTTTTGGGACAGTCTTATTGTGGTTTGAGTGAGTGTCCCACGGCTGGCCATTTCCGTAGTACACCTGCACAAAACGGACACCACGTTCGACCATTCTTCGAGCCAGAAGGCATCCATTGGCGAAATGGCCATTACCATAATCTGTGCGAGTGGCTTGTGATTCCTTCGCAAGATCAAACGCATCGCTGGCTTGAAACTGCATTCTGTAGGCTGTTTCCATGGATTTCACTCGTGCATCAAAGATGGTGTCTTTGCCTCGTGCAGCCTGGTGCTCAGTGCTCAGCTTTTGTAATAGATCCAGCTGTCGACGTTGAGTGGCCTGATCCCAGCGAGTGTTTCGCAGATGCGGAACCATGGCGCCGGGGGTGATCTGAGAATGATTAATGTAGGTGCCCTGATACGACGACGGCAGAAATGCGCTGTTCCACAAAATGGAAAACCGAACAGGCCTACCAGGACACAGCACCACATAGCCAGGCAGATTTTCGTTTTCTGTGCCAAGACCGTAAAGAAACCATGCTCCCATACTGGGACGTGTCGGCAGAATCGTTCCGTTATTCATCTGCAGCAACGCTGGACCGTGATTTGGGTTGTCCGCATGTAGGGATCTCAGAACGCAAATCTCGTCGATGTGTTGACTAAGCTTTGGCAACAGTTCGCTGACTGGTACTCCGCTTTGGCCGCACGGTCGAAACCGAAAAGGCGAAGGCAGCAGTCCTCCGGTCGGTCGCTCTGTCAAAAGATCAGCGCCTTCCGGGCGTTGTCCAGCGTATTTCTCCAACGCCGGTTTAGGATCGAATAGATCGGCTTGAAACGGACCGCCGTTCATGAATAAATGGATCACACGTTTGGCACGCGGCGGAAAATGGCACTTTGTATCCGTCATGCTGGCCGAAACTTCGGTGTTGTTACTGGCCAGCACGCTGGCTGATCCCAGCATTCCGAGACCAGCCCCAAATTGGTTCAGCATTCGTCTTCGTGATAGCTGATCAATCATTGCAAAATTCCCTTCACCATTAATGTGAGCCACACGCCGCAATTCGCCGTGTTGCGGCGAACTCACCAAACGTTATTCCATTTGCGACAATACTGCATCCAGTTCATCCCGTAGTTGCTCAAACGATTCGAGCCCCACAGACAGGCGAATCATTTCGTCTGTGATGCCTAGTTCGGCGCGTTCCTGTTTTGTCATGAAGCCATGAGACGTTGTGGCGGGATGAGAAACAGTTGTTCGAGAATCCGCCAGCGTTGGTGAAAACGGAATTGTTTCTGCCAGCTGCATAAACCGGGAAACTGCCGCTTTTCCGCCGCCGTTCAGAACGAACGACACGATTCCTCCTGTGTGAATGGCACCATCGGTGCCGGTCGAATACAAGCGAGTGGCTGTTGCATGGGTTCCATGGTTGACCAGCGATGGATGAAATACCTTACTGACTCCGGCGTGCTGATTCAGAAATGGGGCCAGACGTGTTGTGGTTTCGCAAACCTGCCGAATGCGGAGCGGCAGTGTTCTGAGGCCTCGTTGAGTAAGCCAGCTTTCAAATGGGTTGGCATTTTGCCCGAATACACTTGATGTAGATCTGACGGCCTTCATGTGTGATGCACTGCCTGCTGCCACACCCAACATCACATCGCCATGACCGTTCAGGTACTTCGACGCGCTATGAACTACTATCGCCGCACCCTGTTCCAGAGGCCGAATGAGTTCCGGCGTCGTGAATGTACTGTCAACCACCAACGGGACGTCACCCAATCCCGTGGCAATGGCGGCGATGTCGGCAACTTCCAGCAGCGGATTGGAAATGGTTTCAATCAGGCAGAATTTTGTGTTCGGGCGAATGGCGGCGGCGACAGCGGACGGGTGGCACGCATCGACATATGAAACTTCGACGGCAAATTGCTGCTGAAGTCGGGTCATCAACTTCAGAGTGATTCCGTACAAAGACCGACCGACAATCACATGATCGCCGCAGCCCGCAAGAGTCATCGAGACCGCGGCAATGGCTCCCATGCCGGATGCGAACACGGCTCCAGCTTCAGCATGTTCCAGTTGCGCGATCGAATCGGCGAGCGCCGAATGATTAGGGTTGCTGTCACGTGTATAGATGTGACCAAACGCAGTTCCGGAATGCAGTGCTGCGAGTACATCTAAATCCGGGATATCAAACGCAGTCGTCTGATAAATTGGCGGTGCGCTTGGCGATGTGGCCATTTCAGGAATGTGTCCCATGCGAGACGGATGTGTTTCAAACATCAGGCGGTGATCCGAATTTCTTGTGGACTAACTAATGTCGTAAGAACATGAGTCTACCGAAAAATGCGGAATGAGTCGCCTGAAAAGGAAACTGAATGCTTTGGCTGCCTGCGAATACGGCACTCTGATGACAGCAGACGATCGATGTGAACTTTGCGGCCGAGGTATTAGGATTCGCAGACCTGAAGTTCGTTGTGGATTTCTCGAGAGCCTGAAAGTCCGCGAATTTTTTCCTGAATGTTTTGCTTGTCGTGCCAAGTGGTAACGGTTCCGGTCAGTAGTACACGATCCTTGAGTAGTTGGACGTCGAGGCGTCGAGACGGCATTCGCTGAAGTGCCTGACGCATCATTTCGAGCACGTGGTGTTCGGGGTCAATACGCAGGTACTGATTGGACACAGTCGAAGCGGCAGAATTAGAGGACATGGCTTTGGGGGAATCAAAGGCGGTTTGAATTTGAAAAGTGATCGCTCCGTCATGAGCTTGTCGTTCTGCACTCTACATCTATCGGCGGCGCGACTATCGACTTTCTGGATATTTGGCTGCATTCAGAATTATGCGGCTCAGACGAGACAAGACTTTACAGATATTCCGATTTACCGTTTTGTGTTCAAAAAGATCCGTGAGGGTAGTTCCCACTCAATAGCAGCTACGGTAGTGCTTTGGATGTCTGAAATCCAACGCTAGCACAGAGACCGTTTGAGACGCGTGCGTCTCGTGGCGGCACTTGACGGGCTAATCGTGAATGGATTGGATTTTCGATGACGCACGAAGGCAAATATTTGGCCTAACCGAATCGACCGGTAATGTAGTCTTCGGTCCGTTTTTGTTTCGGGTTAGTGAAGATCTGAGTCGTCCTACCAACTTCAATCAGCTTGCCTTCGAAGAAGAACGCCGTCTGGTGGCTGACTCGCGATGCTTGCTGCATGTTGTGAGTTACGATGATAATCGTGTACTCAGCACATAATTCACCAATTAGGTCTTCGATTCGCGACGTGCTGGCAGGATCCAACGCCGAAGCGGGTTCATCCATCAGAATGATCTTTGGCGTTGTCGCCAGCGTGCGAGCGATACACAGCCTCTGTTGCTGTCCACCGGAAAGCGCCATGGCGGAATCCTGCAGGCGATCTTTGACTTCATCCCATAACGCGGCTTGTTTCAGGCAGGATTCAACCAAGTCAACCAGGTAGCCGCGATTCTTCTGTCCTGCAATCCGAGGACCATAGGCGATGTTGTCGAAGATAGTTTTCGGGAACGGCGTCGATTTTTGAAAGACCATGCCAACATGTTTTCGAAGCAGAACTACGTCTACTTCTTTGGAATTGATGTCCTGCCCCTCGACAAGTAACTCGCCCGAAATTCGAGTGCCCTCAATTAGGTCGTTCATGCGATTCAGGCAGCGAAGAAACGTGCTTTTCCCACATCCGGAAGGCCCGATCAGCGCTGTGACAGACCGTTCAGGCACCTGCAAAGATACGTCAAAAAGAACCTGGTTATCGCCATACCAAAAGTCAACGCCTCGGCTTTCCACGTTAATGGGATGCGAAGACATATCCTGATCGCGATCAACACCTTTCACAGATGGAGGCACGCTTGCACTAGAATCAGAGGCCATTTTGTTTTCCAAGCCTGTCAGAAGGCTACCACTTCAGTTTATTGCGAGCTCGCTGACGGATGTAAACGGCGAAGCCATTGAAACAAGTCAAAACGAAAAGCAGCACCACAATACCCGCTGCGGCGACTGACGTAAATTCCGGGCCGACTCGAATCCAGCCGTAGATCGCTATCGGCATCGCGGTGTACATATCAAACGGTGCTGAAAGAACGCGTTGAGGATCAGTTAGTAGAGTACCGACTGATTCCACGCCACCCGGACAAATTCTGGTGTAAGTAATTGCGCCTACCATAATCAGGGGGGCAGTTTCACCAATCGCTCGAGAAATGGCAAGAATCGCTCCCGTTGCAATACCCGGCAATGCCGCCGGAAGCACCTGATTGCGAATTGTCTGCCATCGCGTCGCACCCAACGCAAACGAAGCAATGCGAATAGAACGCGGGACGGCTCGCAAGGCTTCCTGAGTGGCAATAATCACCACAGGTAAGATCAGTAACGACATGGTCAATGCTCCGGCGATGACGCTTTTCCCGAACGGCAGTGGCACTACCAGAAATCCGTTCAGCAGGTTCAATTTGATGCCGTGGCCAAACAGACCAAACATTCGAACAAACACCGTCAATCCCAGCATTCCATAAACAATGGACGGCACGCCGGCGAGGTTCGAAAGATTTACTTTGATGAGTCGCGTTAACCATGTATCCGAAGCGTATTCTTCAAGATAAACCGCAGCACCAATTCCGACCGGCAGAGAAAATATAGTGGTCAACGAGATTAACCAGAACGTGCCCCAGATTCCGGCCTGAATGCCCGCTCGATCTGGAAAGGCGGAATGCCCTCGCGAGAAGAACGCGGGCGTTAACCGACCAATCGCCAGCCACAGCACAACGCCAAGCAGCGTTACCAGCACAAAAATTGCGGAATACACGGCGATACGGCAAACGGTGCGAAACACGGTGGATAACAACAGTCGGCGGCGCATGACTGCGTCGCCAGAAGAAGTAAAGCTGGCGGTCGATGTCATTCGTAGACCTCGCGATAGCGTCTTAGAATTATCTGCGAAATGACATTGATTGTCAGCGTGATGAGAAACAACGATAGCGCCACAGCGAAGGCGCTTTTGACAACGATGCCTTGGGCGTCGTCTTCTCCAAACGAAGCATCAACAATGAAGCCAGTCATCGTCTGCATACTTTCGAGCGGATTACCACCAATCTGACGAAAGTTACCGCACGCGATCGTAACGGCCATTGTTTCGCCGATTGCACGGGCAAATGCCAGAAGCACCGATGCCAGAATGCCGGATAATGCGGCCGGTACGACCACTCGCATCGAAACGTCAAACTGTGTGCCGCCCAGTGCGTATGACGCATCTCGCAAGGAACGCGGCACAGCGCGTAACACGTCTTCACTCATGGAAGCCACCATTGGAGTGATCATAATGCCAACCACAATTCCACCGCTTGCCACATTAAAGGTTCCGACTTCGAAACCCAAAATTATTTCAAAAACCGGCTTTAGTACGTAAGGTGTGACGAAAACGAGTCCGAAATATCCGTAGACGACGGTGGGAACTCCGGCCAGGAGTTCGAGTACCGGTTTAAGAAGCGAACGCTCTTTGGGGGCGGCATATTCGCTGAGGTAAACGGCAGAACACAGTCCCAGCGGGACGCCGATCAGGCAGGCGATTCCCGACACCATAATAGTGCCATTGATCAAAGGCCAAATCCCGAATCGCGGGTGAGGATTATCGGGCAGCCACTTGGTGTCAAACAGGAACTGCTTCAACGTCACTTGCTGGAAGAAGGCCTTTTCGCCCGCAAAGTTGAAGATACTGTCGTTGACCAGAACGAAAATAATGCCAACGGTGGTCACAACCGACACGAGCGCACACATGAGAAGAGAAAAGCCGATGGCCTTTTCGTGTGGCTTGTCTGAACCTGTTTGCGAGCGTCCTTTTCTGAGGAAGGCTGCGGCCACAGGTGGATTCGACGGAATATCCATGTGTCCTACTGGCTGCTTTGGACAGTCGGTGGGGAGAAAAAATTCATTCTGGTTTTCGGCTGAAAAATTGCTACTCCGGGGCCCCGGGAAGACCTCAAATTAGCAAAATCCGGCCGATTTGCATCGGGGAACCTCGCCCGATGCAAACAGAGAGTACAACCGTTGTTGTCGGGAACGGGGCAGGGACCAGCGTTTTGATGCTGAGCCTGCCGCCGATTAGCCCGTCTATTAATTTAGAGCTTCAGCCAATGCTGACTTAGCCGCTTCAAGATTAGCTGGTGACATTTTCACACAGCCCACCTTAGGAATCGCTTCCTGACCTTCATTTAGATAGAACGCGATAAACTCAGCAACTTCGGGTCGTTTCAGGGCTACTTTGTTCACATAAATGAATACAGGGCGTGCCAGCGGCGTGTAGGTACCAGACTGAATCGCTTCCGGGTTGGGGGCAATTCCGTCAGACGCATTGTCAGTGGCACTAACCTTCAGAAGTTTCAGTTTGTCTTTGCTGAGTTCATAATAGCCGTATCCGAAGTAGCCAAGAGCGTACTTATCGCCAGAAACCCCTATCACAAGCAGGTTGTCGTCGCCACTGGGGTTGTAATCGTCTCGCGTTGCACCTTCTTCACCATTGATGGCTTTGGTGAAGTAGTCGAAAGTTCCCGATTCGCGACCTGGACCGTACAATTTGATATCTTCGTCAGGCCATGACGGATCAACGTCTTTCCACTTCTTAACCGAGCTACCTGGTTCCCAGATTTTCTTCAGCTGGGCAGTTGTGATTGCTTCAAGGAAGTCGTTGTCTTTGTTAACGACAACGGAAATTCCGTCCATTGCGACCATCAGCTCAACATACTCAACGCCACCTTCTTCGCATTTGGCTTTTTCGGTGTCTTTGATCCGGCGAGACGCGTCGTTGATGTCAATTTCACCGGCAGCGAATCGCCCGAAGCCGGTGCCTGTGCCGGTAATTGTCACAGGAACTTCAACGTCTGAGTGGGTTTCTTCAAACATCTCGCCAACAAGCCCGGTGATAGGCCCGACAGTGCTGGAACCGTCCGCCACAATTCGCTTTGACGTTCCGGCGGCGGCGTTGCTCAGGTCACCACCTTCAGGAGAATCAGTCTTGTCGACTGAACATCCAATCAAAGTTCCTAAAATAAGTGCGGAACACAAACGAAGCTTCATCATCAAATCCTTGTTTAGTAATTCTTTAATCACCAATTTTGACACAATTTGACCGCTTATACGTGGCGGACGTTTGCCTGTCTTTTTGCACGTCACTTTAAACAGCGTCGTGTTTTTTTGCCTTCACTCCAAGACAAGGTTACATTGGCTCAAGGTGAGCGGGAAATTGGATTTTCCCAGTCAAATTAGTCACCCTTTGTCAGGCGTCCTGACCAAAATCCCCGCACAGGCAGGATGACAGTGTTCGAGTGTTAAGGAAATGTTAATGCGACGTGGGTTTTCCGAATCTGAGCGAAACTGATTTGAGACTTAGCGTCCCCGGAAGTCAGAATTTCGAGAAACCCCATTTAAAGTGTTCGGTTTTTCGCTTGGTTGTTGCCATGAAAATTCGCCAGTCGTTTGAGCTGGCACTTTGACTCATTGAAGAACAATACTGGGGGACCTGACACGGATTGGAAGCTTTTCTAAGCGGGCTGTTGTTAAGGACAGACCATCATGAAACCAACCAACCTCGGTTTGCGCTGCGACACCTGAAGCTACTGGGCACCACGGTGCCGAATGATTTCCCCTTCAATTAGATAGACAACATCTTCGGCGATATTAGTCGCATGATCCGCCACGCGTTCGATGTGACGGATGACAGAGAAAAGGTGCATTCCGGGCTCAACTAACGCAGATTTGCTTACCATGTCCTGACGGAGTTCTTTAATCAGTTCATCATTCAGATTGTCGACGATGTCATCCTGAGCAACTACGTCTCTGGCCTTGTCTGCATCCATTTCCACATAGGCATCGATACTGCTGTGCAGCATCGCAAGTGCCACGGCTGCCATTTCGTTTAGCCGTGACGGCATCGGAAACTCGGGGAACATCGCCAGAGAAGCAGATCGCTCGGCAATATTAACTGCCAGGTCGCCGACTCGTTCAAGTTCACCCGTGATTTTGGAGACAGCGGCAACTCGACGCAGGTCGTTGGCGACCGGGTGATAAAGTGCCAGAATTTTCAGGCATTCTTCTTCGATGCGGATATCCAGCTGATTTACTTCCCGGTCACGCACGGCAAGCTCTTCTGCCAGGCCACTGCTTCGATTCTGCAGCCCGCTGACGGCTTCACTAATATTTTCTTCGACGGTCGAACACATAGAAACGATGTCTCTGTGCAACCGCTCCATTTCGTTAACAAAATGAATACTCATACATTCCTTTCAGACTGACCCATTTGTCGATCAGTGATTCAATTCGCGCCAACATGAACACCATTACTTGAGGCTGATCTGCAATTTCGTGCTTTTACTGGCAGCCTTCCGCGCCGCAGTCCGCGTGAGCCTCACCCCGAGATCGACCGAAGCAATTGGCTCGTCCGGCATGCCCCTGTCAACAGCCACAACCGTAACGACCAATGTTAAGATCTGTTGAACGTAATGTGAAGGCATGGTCTGCATCTTCTGCATTCGACGAATATCGAAGGTGAAACAAGTACTCGGACGTTCATCGTTAATGTGACGTGGTTACAGAATTTGAGCACAGCGGACAGTACGTTAAATTGTTCATCCAGATTCAAGGAAGGGATCTGTAATGGTATGGAAGCCGATAGTCTTGTCGTTCTGCGCGCTTGCGATGTTTTCAAGCGGCGTTGCAGTTGCCGACGACGTCACGTTCGAGGAATTACTTCAGAGACTGCAGGCTGCTGAAACTCGCGTAAACGCCTTGGAAAATCAGCTTCCCGGTGGCAGCCTCTATCGTGAGGCGTCGTTCAATCAGCCAGCCGATGAAGCGGACAGTGACGATGAAAAGAAAGAAGTTGGAGAACTGGAAGCTCTGACAAAAAAATGGGAAGAGAAGTGGGAAAAGCAGGAAGCTACCAACGACGAACTGAAATCTTCCATCAAGAAGTCGGTTCAGTCTGGTAGTTCCGGTACAAAGTCGATGAAGATCTCGGGACGAATTCATACCGACTATTGGAGCTTTCCTGATTCAACACCTGGTATTAATCAGCTTGAGACAGGAAATCCGGCAATCACTCCCCAGGACCGCTTCGGCTTCCGACGTGTGCGTTTCGGTGTTGGCGGTGATGTTAGCCCAAACATGGCCTACCGAATCGAAATGGAATTTGCCGGCGGAAATAAAACAGAGTTCCGCGATGTCTATATTTCAATGAACGATGTGTCATTTTTTAATACGGTTATCGTGGGGAACCATAAACGTCCTTATGGACTCGATCACATGAATAGCAGTCGCTACAACGTGTTTATAGAGCGACCATTTGTAATTGAATCGTTTAATCAGGACGCACGTCGATTGGGGATCAGTTCGAACGGTGTGTCTGACGACGAACAGTGGAACTGGCGATACGGTGTCTGGAACCAACGTCTGATTCAGGACGAAGGCAACTACGTTAGCGACCACCTTCAAGGCGAAATTGCCGGGCGATTAGCCAGAACATACTGGTACGATGATTCGTCCGATGGTCGTGGATATGCTCACTGGGGTATTGCTGGAACAATTGCTCATCCGGACGGATCCGCTGGTCCGGGCTCCGCAACGAATGAAGCTCGTTTTCAGCATCGGCCGGAAGCCCGATCATCGTCAAAATGGCTGGATACAAAAGTTATCCCGGGAGCCAGTTGGTATGAAATGATCGGCGTTGAAAAGGTAGTGAACATTGGCGCGTTACAGATGGTTGGTGAGTACCAAACCATGTTCATGCAACGAGACGCTGGGTACAAAGATCTGTTTCTTCATGGTGGCTACGCCTATGTCTCCTACTTCCTAACGGGCGAGCATATTCCGTGGGATCGAACGACCGGCAACCTTGGTCGCGTAAAGCCGTTTGAAGATTTCTTCCTTGTTGACCGTTGCGACGGATCGGTCGGCAGGGGCTGGGGAGCATGGCAGATCGCAGCTCGATATAGCTATGCCGACTTTGTTGATCAGGACGTGATCGGTGGCATCGGCCAGAGTGTTACTCTGGGCGTAAACTGGCGCTGGAACGCCAACGCTGGGCTGCAGATGAACTACATCATGGGCGAGATCAACAACAGTAGCGGGTTGTCTGGAAACTACGACATTATCGGTGCTCGGTTCATGATTGACTTCTAATGATGCCGGTCGATCACGGAATAATGTCCGTGACTCTCGTGGGATTTCAAATCCAAACACACAATCTTCCGGGCGCGATGCGATACCGGAACGACGGGAAGGAAATAGTCTTATGTCAATAACTGGAAGTATGCCATTGTTGATGGCAACGTTCTGCGTTTTGGGCTCAGTCGCCCAGGCTGGCCTGGGTAGGTCTTCTTTATCCTGCGGTGACTGTTGCACTTCTCAGTGCTGCCCGTCGGATTACTGCTGTCAGTCGGAAACAAAAAGTGAGAAAGTCACTCGGCACTGCTATGAAACTGAGTGCAAATCAGTTGTGATTCCGCCGGTTAAACTTCCCTGCTGCAAGTGCACGCTGAAGAAAATGTTCGGTCGCGGCTGCTGCGACTGCGGTGATGCTGGCTGTTCGGACGGGGGCGGATCCACCGGCTGCAATAACGGTTCTGGAAACGGATGCAGCGGCGGAGTTCTGAAAAATCTCTGCTCGAAGTTAACGAAATGCCGAATTCGGTGTGTCAGTATTTATAAAAAGAAAGACTACGATTGCGGCACGAAATGCGTTACCAAGTGGAAAGCGGCGCCACGCTGCGATAGCGGCTGTGGCACAGCATGCTCAGATTCCGATGGCTGTGGGACTCGTTGCTACTGTGCACCGGAATGTTGTGCTTCAGTGCTCTACAATCAGTAGGCCTAGCAGCGTGTCCGTGAACCGGGTTGTTTTGAGCGAGTGCCGGGTTGAGTAATTAAAAAACATGGCAGATGATGGCGGTTCGGGTGGCTCGTCGTGGATTGGGCCGCGAAATTCGGTTCCCCGCCGAATTTGAGGCCAAAATCGGCGATGTCTTCTTCGCAGACTGCCGCGTTTGGTCTCATTCAGTTTGCGATCTGCGCACCGCTGCGAAACAACTTCAATAAGTTGTGCGTCAGGCAGATC
>JBDNFN010000072.1:0-4778 GCA_041689795.1 Fuerstiella sp.
GATGCCGGGCTGGAATTCAGCGTTTCTGAAAAGCAGGATGCTGTAACTGTGAATATCACCTCAGAAGCGGTTGCCGGTTTGCATTGGTGTCGCTTTTACAACGAAAACGGGGCCACCAGCCTGTTGCCGTTTGTTGTTGGGCCGTTTTCTGAAGTATCCGAAACGGAACCCAACAATCAGCCCTCGGTCGCCAATAGGGTTTCGTTGCCAACGACCGTAAACGGCGTGTTGGAAAAATCGGGAGACGTAGATACTTTTTCGGCCACGTTAAATGCAGGGCAAACGCTGACCGCCGCCGTATTAGCTCAACGCGATCTCGGTTCGCCGATGGACGCTGTATTGCAAGTGGTGGATAACCTCGGCACCACCGTTGCTCATAACGACGACGACCACGACGTTGATCCACGTATCACTTTTGTTGCGCCTATTGACGGAACATACACCGTCCGCATATTCGCATTTCCGTCTGCGCCAAACAGCACCATCGCCCTTGCGGGTGGTGCAAATTTCATATACCGGTTAACACTAACAACCGGGCCCGCCGCTGACTACGCAATGCCGTATGCTGTTGATGCAAAGTTGCCCTCAGAAATTCGACTATTCGGACCGAACCTCCCGACAGCAGGAGCGCCGACGTCGATTCCCGAGTTTCAAACTTCCGATTATGCAGTCCCTGCTGGTACAGACCTGCCGTTGCGGATCGCGAAAGTGGATCACACCAGCGTGACGGAAGACGACATTGTCGACGGTGTACTTACGCTTCCCATATCCGTTACCGGGCTAATTGACGCAGATCAACAGCATGATACATACGTGATCGAAGGCACGAAGGGCCAGAAAATTGACGTGTCCGTGGAATCGCGGTCGTTGTATTCGCTGCTGGATCCGGTGGCGACCGTTACCGACGAAGCAGGCAAAGTTATCAAGGACGCTGATGACCGCAGCAAAACGGATCTCGATACTGAACTGCAACTGACGTTGCCCGCAGACGGCAGGTATAAGATTGAGATCAGTGACCGCTATGAACACGGCGGGGATCGCTTTTTCTACGTGTTGACCTGCACAGAAACTCACCCATCTTTGTCGGCCAAACTTTCCAGTGATGCCGTCGTTGTCACTCCTGAAACAACAGCGGAAATTTCGGTCGATGTGATTCGCACCAACGGTTTCAGCGAACCTGTACTTTTTCAGATCGAAGGCTTGCCGGACGGTTTTGTCTGCGATGCGGTGACGTCCGAGAAGGATGGCGATTCAGCAAAGAAAATTGTGCTGAAGCTTGCACAGCCGCAAGACGCGGTCGCCTTCAGTGGCCCGGTTCGAATCACCGGAACACCTGCAACATCTAAAATGCCAGTCATTGCCCAATACACAGTCAATAACTCGACAGTGATTGCTTCCGATATTTGGCTAACCGTGATTGTCCCCGCTGCTTCGACCGTTGCCGACGACACATCGGACAGCGGCAAGAAGAACGAATAATACGGGCAATCCCGATAACGTGTGAGTATCTGCCTTTTTGCATTCCATCGCCTGCCACCATCTGCAGCGAATCGAAGAATAGGCCGTTCAGCGAAACGCCAATCAGACTACTGTCAGCAGTTCATTCAAAAACAGATCGGCAAGTAAAACCAGAGTCACTCCATCTACAAATCATAATGAAGTCATGTACCAGCGGGACGCTGCAAAAGTCATGGAAGAACAGTTCATGAACGCACATCAGCCAGAATCACCTGTTTTCTGCCTCGAACTAGTCATCAGTAACGACGTAATCGACGGTAATAATCACGTCAACAACGTGGCCTATGTGCAATGGATGCAGGACGCGGCGGTGGCGCATTCACGCGCATGTATCGGACCTGGAACCGTTCGAGCACTCGGATACACTTGGGTGGCCCGGTCTCATTATATCGAATACCTCAGGCCCGGCATGACGGGAGATGCGCTTCAGATCAGAACGTGGCTGACAGAAATCCGACGGGTTAGATGTCAGCGGAAGTATGAGTTCTACAGAACGTCGGATGAACAACTGATCGCCCAGGGAGAAACGGATTGGGTTTTAGTTAGCGCCGAAACCGGTCGGCCCTGCTCGATCCCTCAGCACATTCGCTCCGCATTCCCAGTTCAGCCCGACGCGGAGCGTCCTTAGTCAAACGGCAGTTCATGCAACACAAGCCGGTCGTACAACGAATCCCAGCCGTTCATATACACGACCGCCTGAATCGTTTCGCCTCGTGTTCCGGTAGCCGCTGAATTGCTTGTTGCTTCAACGGTGAACAGCTGAACTTCGTTGTTTGTCCCCAACAGTTTCCCGATAATTGTCGTACCGTCTTCGTATCGCCGGTCGTCGCCCACAAAGCCCAGAGTCGGTGATATTCGATTGATCACAATGGACGCGTGGTAGGCCTGACCAACTGCAGATTCGATAATTTCCTCGCGTTCGTTGCCAATTCGGCCAGCTTGCCGAATGTCTGCAATGATGTCCAGTAGCGGCCCCATATTCTGGCTGCCATGTTCTTCTGTGATATCGGCGTCGTCATCACGGAAATCAGATTCTGACCAGTCGTCATCGCTGTCAGAAGCATCAGGCAAGGCAGAAATTGCCGTGGCCGACGACCGCTTGATTGCCGGAAAATCTGCATGATCAAGAAACTCGAGCGGAACAAACTGCAGCACAACCCGTTTCGTCCAGTCTGGAAAGCGTGGGATATCTATCCGTATTTCTACTGACCAAGTGACGCTGTTGTCGGATGCCATAAAGCTCCAGGCTTCTGTGTTGGGCATATTAAACGCGATTGATTCAGCGAAGCGTTCGCCAGCCATCAGCCTTCCGGCGGGGTAAAGAGTATAAGTTTCGTCATATAGAATGTGACGGTGAGTTGTGCTGTTGGTCCCACTTCCTGATCTCGCAGTTTCTTCTGCAATGATCTTCAGAGTAACACCGTTCACCGAAAAAGATCTCCTGGGTGTGAACGACAGCTCAACAGGAAACACTTCACCAGGGCCAACAATCAAATGCGGCGTCTTTACATCGACATCGCCAACGCGGCTGGAAATAAGCATCTTTCGGCCCCAATAGATCGCTCCTCCAACCAGAAATACTGGTATCAGAATGACAAAAAGCGATCCCAGAACCACAACAAAGATTGCCAGAACAAGATACAGAAGCATCTTGCCTATGCCGGATACCTGTGCTGGCTTCTTACCCAAGTCAACAGGTTTTGTTCGTTCACCAGTAAATTCGTCAGGGCTCTGACCGGCAATCAGAATAAATTCTTCTTCCTGCTTGGGGTCGATGGCCCATGGCAGATCAACCGCCACGTGAACATAGTGATCCACGTTCAGGTAGTGACCATGGTAAGACAACGGCCAGCAATCGGCGGTGAATTCAAACGGCAGCCGAAGTTCTTCACCAGCCTGCAGTGGCAGCATCTCGGAAAGTCGAACCTCGCTAACGACGCCGCGATCCGTGTCGCCGCGACCATGAGTCTTCCAGTAGTGAGAAAGAATTATTCCGTCACAGCGGATGTCTTTATTAACCGTAATATGAGCTTCACCGGAAACGACTTCGCCGCCGCGATATGTGCGGTCAGAGTTGTGAAACGTGATTTTGATATCGCACTTCGACATAATGGAACCTGTTCCGCAAATGAAGCGTCATGAAGCAAATCATCATAACATGCGTGTATGAATTTAGACCTCACCGACCTCAGATAGGTTTTGAAACATTACATACATTTTGTGAAGTATCGCGCGAATGTTTGGCCCAAATTCCTGCAAAAGCTGCTCGGCTGTTTCACGTGTAACTGTCGGAACGGCCCCCTCAGTCCGTCGAGCGTAACTGACACGAGCATTCAGAAGACCGTGAAGTCTCTCCTGGTCTGTGGCACGTTCGACTTCGATCGTGTCGACTGTCCGCCCGGAACGCAATAGTTCCTTCGTGAAGTCACGGTGAGTGCCAAGCACCAACGGAGTGGCCGAACGAAACAACTGCCAACGCTGCCATAATGTCAGCCGTTGAGCCTCGTCAATCAGCACTGGCCAACCGCCAGGTAAGGTCGCTCGTTCTCCTTCCGAAATATGAACATATCCGGCGTCAGCAAAACGAGCACGGATGGATAACAGATGAGTCGTCTTGCCGTAGCCTTTTTCGCCAACAAACTGAACTGCATATGCAACCCCGGCGGCACTCGCAAAGGATAAATTTGCCACGACGGATTCAACGTCAACACAAGCCAGAATCGTCCAGTCGTCCAACGACAGTTCTCCGAACGGATTACGCCGCAGATTCAAATGAATGAAGGGCAATTGTGACGCGGCGGAATGCGTTGGCATATTCTATTACTACAGTTTCGGCGCTCAGTGAGTTCGTTATGCAGAAGCAAGTATAATCGCCAACTCAGTTTTTGCGTCACCAGCGTTCGAACAAACTTCTGCGTAGTCCACAGGTCGCAGATCTTTTCGTTGTTTACCTCCTCGCTACAGGCGGGCCTAAAATCACAAATTCACAAGCATGTGGCTCGAACAAGTGAATCCAGCCATTGCCAAATTCATTCGCTCGCACGTCGTACTTGTATTCAGAAGTTCGCGGGACCGATCTTCGGACTGCTTCCATAGCGATTACTACAAAAGCCAGATCTAAAATCCCACCTGTCTGGCCAATGCCATAAAATCCCGACTGAGTAGCTAGTGCGCGTCGGGAAATGGTTGTTGAGCTGAAAACGGCTGTGGTTTGGAGTCGGTTTTTCGGTGAAGATTCAGAGTGCGGGGTGACTTGCGGC
>JBDNFN010000073.1:0-14653 GCA_041689795.1 Fuerstiella sp.
CACTGGCAGAGATAGCTTTAGCAATTTGAATTTGGCGAAGACCAGCCACAACACACCACAGTAGATGCCACCAAGAATCCAGCTCATTTCTTTGCTCCCTGACGTTGGCCACGAGTTGTCAGTGCTTCAATTCTTGTTTCCAGATAATTCAGTCGCTTTGCCAGGGCGTCGGCATTTTGTTGCGATGCGGGCGATGACGAGTCACTGAGTTCGTCCGGTGACTTCGTTTCGTTTAGCGTTAAATACAGGTAGATGACAAATACACAGCTTAGAATTGCGGGAATCATATCGCACCCTTTCCGCTACATGCTTCGAGTGCTGAGATTGCGAGTTCGAGGCTGTCGACCTGTTGACGCAGCACCTGAAGAGTCGGCTCTGACCCGTCTGAACTTGTCGATCGCACAGAAGTATTTGAGCGCGTGAAGGCCCAGATAAGTGCAATTGGCCACAGAACGCCGGTCGGCAAACCCACCCAGCCGCAGATTTTGATTGCATCAGCCTGAGGATGGTTGCGTGACGTCGCGATGCGACCGGGCAACGCAGCCATGACCACGATGACGGTCAGTGCCAATACGACAAACACCAGCAGAAAGATCAGGACTATGATCCTGAGTGCTGGCCCGATTGCTTCAAATTGGTACTCCATTCGTAACGCCCTTCTGTTGCCCGGCGATGTAGATTCTGTCATTTACTCTAGCAATCAAATTGGTGTCCGTCTGCCGGCGATCGCCAGAATTTGCTCTGTTTTAATAATTCCCGGCGGAGGTCGTCGACCTGATTACCCGGGTTGTCATTGTGGTGTCCCGGTTGGTGGTTTGACGCCCAGATAAAACGCGAGTTCGACCATCAGTCTTTCGAGAGGACTCATCTGTTGTCGCTCTGCAAGCACGCGTCGGGCGAGATCGGGGTAATCGGTAATCAGGTTATCAACGCCGCGGCTGATCATGACCGACATGGCATAGCCTTCGTTAACTGTCCACACAGAAACCGTCTTGTTGCGGCGGTGTGCTGCCTGTATGAATTGAAGTGACGCCAGAGAACTGTTGACGGCCAGAAAGTCTGCCTGGGCACGAGTCAGGTCTCCGGCTGAAACGGCTGTCAGCAGCCCAACCGTCCAGTCGGGACGTAGCAACTTCATTCTGGTGACGGCCTTGGATTCCAGAGACATCACCACAACATCAGACTGCATTTGAAAGCGTTCGACAAGTTCAATGACGCGATTTTCAAGATCCTGAGT
This sequence comes from Fuerstiella sp., assembly GCA_041689795.1. Taxonomy (GTDB): domain Bacteria; phylum Planctomycetota; class Planctomycetia; order Planctomycetales; family Planctomycetaceae; genus Fuerstiella. The sequence goes on from JBDNFN010000073.1 coordinate 1,238, forward strand.
ATGGCCGTAATACTTTAGTTCAATATTTACTTTTGTCTTGCCTTTGCACGTCTGCAAAATTTCTTCCAGCGTGGGTACTCGTTCGTCTTTGAAGTCGGGGCTGAAGTAGCTTCCGATATCAATGGAGCAAAGTTCTTCGGCTGTGGCAGCCCAGATTTTTACCGGGTTGCCCGATACTTTTGCAAGGTCGCTGTCGTGAGCAACAACGACCACGCCATCGGAAGATTCCTGCACGTCAATTTCAATCCAGTCGGTGCCATCTTTGATCGCCTGCCGAATGGCAGCCAATGTGTTCTCGGGAGCCGCACCCGCACCGCCTCGATGAGCCGTGATCTGCACTCTATCTTCCAGCTCCACTGAGTGAATGGCGGAGACTCCAACACATCCGGCGATCAGCCCGAAGACCGCGCTGATAATTAACAGACGTCCACCGCCGAGTTGCGCCGGCAGCAAGCGGTCTGTTCTTTCAGAAATTTCCGGCAACGCGACTCCATTTGGGGCAGCGAGTTTTAGATATAGAATGCTTAGCAGGGATGCGCACGAGCAGGTCGCGATCATGGAAGTTATCAGATTGGCGGCAGCAGCAATCGTAAGAACAAGTCCGACGCTTAGAATCAGCATCCACAAAGATGAGGTCGTCGTTGGCACAAGCCACTCCCCGAACAGCACCACAATGAATGATACGCTCAGGCCGATCACGCCATTTATAGCAACCCATCCAACAAAGAACTTTGCGATGGAAAGACGATGTCCGAGCGATCGCTGCTGACTTACCTTTATCGCATCGGCCGGACTAAGGTTTTCGTACATCAGCAACTGCGTTGCTAATGCCCAGCCTGAAATCCGCCTAAGTAGTAGAAGGCCCATTACCGTCAGGAAAATGCCGATTAGAACAACGGCTATCCAGAATCTCGGGGGCTTGTTCGTAAGATAGAAGTTGATGTCGTGATCTGTGAGTAGCAGCCAGAACACGCCGCCACCTGCAGCAATGCAGGGAAGTGCAATTCCGGTCAGGCTTACGACAACACGAGTTGTTAACTGCATCAATCTCGGAGCTTTGGCTGCGACGGACAGCAGTACGTTTCGGGGGCGAAACTGCAGGTTCTGTTCGGCCCCGATGCAAACCGTCATCAACACAGCCAGTTCGAGAACGAAGATGCAGACAACCGCGCCTCCGATCAACACAAATGTAAGCCAGCCCAGTGGATGCAGCAGAAATCGAGCGATGTCTGCGTCTGCCAGGACTGTTCGCCCCGATGCCATCAGGAACAGACGAAACAGCAGACTCGCGGCTGGCGTTAGTAGTAGTAACGCTGCCGCTTTGAATAACAGATCGCTGATGATCAGTGTGCCCCAGCATGCTCGCAGGTTAGCTGCAACGTTTCTAAACATACGGCACAATTCTTCCAGTTGGCGACCACGACGGCTCACATTTCGCATGCTATCGTCGACCCCGGAAATCGCCTTGTCAATCGTTTGGCAATTTACGCTGCAGTTAACAGCGATCGGCGGATGATGGCGCAGTGCGAACGTGCGCCAGACTTGAGGTCTTTGCGGTGATTCCGCGATGCCGGAAACATTTTCAATGCAGCGTAGATTGTGGACGGATCTGCGGCACCAACTCTCACGTGACATTTCGTCCGTGGTTTGCGTTGGCTGTAACGATCAGCAGTTCGGGCAGGTGTTGAAAGTCGATCGCAGCCGGCATTCAGAAGCTAATCACACCACGCATGCCCAGCAGCACAGAGGAATCAATCTTTTGCTGCGCGGGCGTGATGAACTGAGCATCGGCAGTCAGGTTGAGCCATTTTGTGACGGCCATATTGTAGAACAGTTCTGTGCCGTAACCGTCGCTGATTGGTCCACCAAGTGCCACAGCCAGCAGCGAGCCCACTTTTGAGCTTGTTCCTGAATAATAGAAACCAGCTCCGAACGTGTCGTCGCTGCGACCGGCGATCATACTGTTGCCACCGATACCGGCACTCAGAAACCATGCAATTGGATTTGTGTTGGGATCTGCAAGGCCTGCTCGACCGAATAGTCCCCAGCCTTTTGCTGGATCGCTTTTGTCGACGAACAGAAACTGATCGAAGTTGTAATACAACGACCACGAATCCGATTGTCGAGCGATTGGCACCGTTGGAAGGATGATGCGCGGATCCTGATCAAGGCCAACATAGTTGCGACTGCTCCATGTTCCACCAAACAACTGATGGCCAGGCAGGCCAAAGAAGTTGGTTGGCAGTCGCAATTCCGGTACAAGCACAATTCCTTCATTGAACAGTTCATCGAAGCCGCTGGTACGAGCAGTATCTGTGGCGTTTAACGCGCTGAACGTAAAGACTGGCTGCCCATCCTGTAGAATCACAAAGCCCGTTCCAAGGGTCGAATAAGGAACGGTTCTCAGCGCGACCGAAGTACTCACGAATGCAATGTTGGAAAACTGACGGACGCCACGACCACTGGCGAACGCGTTCTGATCGCCATCGAACGTATCCGTTTTGCCAGCAAACACTCCAAATGTTTCGGAGAGCATTTGCGTAAACATCACGTTGGTTAAATACAGTTCTTGACTTTTTGCCGTGGGAAGAACAGCGGCAACGTTAGACGGCAGCAATGCGCCTGTGGTCCCGGACATCGAGTCGCCAAAGCGATGTTCTGCGCGTAGCTTGATGAACATTCCTTCCATGCCCAGCAGCTTGGCGCCGTCGATGTTGGCGATGTAATCGCCGTGGCCCCCATATCGACCCGTACGATCGATGCCGCCGCTGACCACGCCCATGTAGAACTGAGTCAGATAGGCTTCAAAAGCTATCCCGGATTCAGCCAGAGAATTGCGGTTGCCAAACCAATCGCCTGACAGCTGGTGGGATGTCAGTGGCGAGATGCAGCCAAACAGTTCTTCACCACAGCCGCCTTCGTCGCAGCAGCCAGTTGCACGGTTGCACGATTCCCCGCCGCGTTCGCCGGCATTACAGTTTACTGCAATAGCCAGACAGCATAACGCAACGGCCAGTCGGGCAATCTTCTGAGCGCGTTTGATAATAATCTGTAGATGCGACTTCGCCATGAACATCCGTGTTCTCCCTGATGCGTGTTACTGAACGTCTGGCTTGTGTGGGCGCGTTCAGTGAATAGGACCATTGGGAGTAGTTCGGTTATGAAATGGTACGGAAATACGATGACCATGCGAGTTGTCGGTTCAGCGGGAAACCTGTCTTCCTGTCTTCCTATCTGTACAGGTTGCGGAAGGTCTTAGGCGAGTCGGGGAAAGTAGTTTCGGCAGAAGTTGCCGAACGGTTCGGCGAATTCTATTCGACAGTACAGAATCGGAAGCTCCAGTACCGAGGGCAGTTGAGATGCCTCAGTTCGCGTGTTGACAAACTGAGGTAAATCGAAGCGAGCCTAATTGAGGTGCGGTCAGCAGTGAACACAGCCGCCTGTTGCTGCGTGGTTCAGTTCAACGTCGGAGACATCGAGCCAAACAGACACCGGCTGGTAAAGCGCAACGTGAAGCTGTCTACTTTTCGACCATCTTCAGTCCGCTGGATTTGGCCGCGGGTTCGGGGTCTTCGAAAGGCAGTGCCTTCAGAAATGCGACAAGATCTTCTATTTCTGTTGGTGATAGCTGACTGGTGGTCCCATGCTGATCGGCCGTGTTTTTTGTGGTCAGTACGTCTCGCAAAGTTGCGGCCGTTCCGTCGTGAAGATACGGAGCGGATCTGTACACACCCAGTAGTGTGGGTGTGTCATAAGCTGTTCCCATCAATTCTGATGGATCGTCTTTGCCTGTGCCGACATCATGTCGTTTGAATTCTAAGCCAGGCTGTGAATCACAATAGTAGGCACCACTGTGACAGGTGGCGCATTTAGTGGTTTCGGACTGAAACAGCTTCTGGCCTCGAACAGCCGCTTCGTTCAGTCCGTTTTTTGCGTGTGGGCTAACAGCAACTTTGTGTGAATTTGTGTACAGTGCCAATGCGTCGAGCATTTTGCTGCGACCGCTAATGCCATCGGCCAATGCGTCCGGTAGATGTCCCGACAACAAGCCTTTTCCCTGCATCAGTTTTCCCTGAATCGTATGTTCGAAGTCCTGGACTTCGTCACGGTCGGCCGACCAGTGCAGCGGATGTGTCCATGCAAGTCCGTTTAATGGCTGTGTTTGCCGCAGACCTTCCGGTTGTTGCCAGGTGCGTCCATCTGCGTCGCCATCGATGTGGCAACTGGAACACGAAATCCACTGGCGTCCGGACATGGGCTGTAGAGCCGTATAGAAAAGTTTCTTGCCCAACGTATGTTCTTCATCGAGTGGATGATCGGTAACGGATGCTCGCGCGGTGATTTTCAGTTCAGGCAGATTATAAGCGACAAGTTCATAGTCCAGAGCATTGTAGACCAGCAGGGAACGGCCATCCGGGGTAACGCGAACCGCTCGGGGATTGCTGCCGAGTCTCAGCGTCGCGGCGTAACTGATTTCCTGATAATCATCTTCAATGTTGGCGACGAACAGATCGTTTGTCGCTCCAAACGCGACAAACAGCTGTTTTCCGTCTGGCGAAAGTGCGATCTCTGATGGATTTGCGACGACCGTTGCGCCCCGAAAACTGTCCATGGGAATTCTGGTGCGACGACCGGCATTCTTTCCGTCCAGAGTGGCGACTCCGACATACGGAAAGATGGATCCGTTGCCGTGTGACGCTGTGACCTTTGACCTTATGTGCGGAATGTACGCCTTCGTTTGTGAAGGATTCAGTACAACCTGGCGAGCGATGTTGTCTGTTGATCCTGCTTTAATCGTCCGAATGACACTGCCATTCTTTGCGTCAACTTCGATGAGATTTGCCGTCAGGTATTCGGTGATGAACAATGATTTTCCATCAGACGTCAGAGCAATGCCTCGCGGTTTTTCACCGACTTGCCATTCCACGTCAACCTTCCATGTGTTGGTGTTGATGCGAATAACCTGGCCAGGATAATCCAGAGTTACGAAAAGAAACGAGCCGTCTTTGGAACTGACCACGCCGTATGGTTCGTCAAATACGTCGATGCGTTGAACGACTTCACCGGTGTTGGTGTTGACGATTGCAATCTGATCGTCACCGTAGACGCAGCAGGCGATCAGTGCTGAGTTGCCGATGAAGGTTGTGCCTTCGGGGTGATTGCCAACTTCAACTTCGAACAAGCGCTGTAGAGTTCCACCTTCGAAGACAGACACAGTGCGGCTATCACGATTTGAACACACTACCGTGCGGCCATCCGAGTCGATGCACAGCAGGCTGTTTTCCACTGCGTTGACGAACGTTGCAAATACGGCAAGCAGCAGCAGGCTGACCAGAGTTGTACAACAGATCTTTGTTGTTCGAACTGAATCTACGATGCCGGATTCCCGCGTGAGTCGATTGGACGTTGCGACTTTGATCGCCATCGCTCGCGACAGTTTTGCTCGCAGGCAACCTGAAAGTCGAATAGCCAGAGACACCAGATAATCAGGATCAGTTTTCAAAGCGACTCCTCAAACGTAGGATGTTCTATTCATTTCACCTCAGAAGCAGATATTACCACGCATTGTGACCGGCAGGAATCGCCAGACAGGGATTCGTGCTGAGAAGGTTTGCTGAAGTGCCTGAAAACCGGCTCAGACTCGCAACTATTTCGCATCAAATGGATTCAATGGATGTTCGGGATGACGGCCGTTTGGTGCAGAATCCATCCATTTACGGTAATCAGCCTGAACCAGCGTCACGCCGCAGCAAACTCAGTTTTCGACAAACGTTCACTTGTTGAGAATCGTTCGGTTATCCCAGGTTTTCAGGCTTCACGCCTCGTCTGAAACTGACCTTTCAACAGCGGCACTTACCTTAGTTACTGGCAGCGAAACATGCAGTGGTTTGTTTACGAAGACCAATATGCTGACCAGTTGAGTCCGATTGCGCTCGCTCGGCCCGTGTTTGAATTGATATGCGGGCGAGAAAATTTGCGACGACGCTTGCAACGCTGGTTTCCAACAAAAGACTGGGCTGCAAGAGTGCGGCCGTGGCTGGCGGAAACCTTTGCCGAAACACATCCACAAAGCAAAGTCAATAACTTTGCGTTACGGCCCGATTCTCCTACGCTGATGATTAACGGACGTTGGGTGCCAGCGGGCCGACTTAACGCCGAAGAAATTTCACTGGATCACGCTGGGTATATCGAAGGACACCTGGCATGGATCGCATTGACTCCGGAAGAATTCAGTTTGCTGGGTGAAGATGATTTCGAACAGACTCTGATGGGCATCGCCAGAGCTCGTCGCGTGGTGGAAGCAACGGGAATTATGATTCAGCGTCCGTGGGACCTGGTGAATCGTAACGGTCGGCAATTGGAACTGGATTTTGCCGACGAAGGCGTTTCGCAGCAGCCCGGCTTTCCACATGTTCAGGTTTTGGGAGACCCGTCGGATGTGTACATATCAGCCGAAACCATAATCGATCCGTACGTGGTGATTGATACTCGAGAAGGCCCCGTGTCAATCGATCGCAATGTTCATATTCAATCGTTCACGCGCATCGAAGGTCCCTGCCACATCGGTCGGGGCACAAAAGTATTTCGCGGTTTGATTGGAAAAGGAACCACGATTGGAGCTCATTGCCGAATTGGAGGCGAGGTGGAGGAATCTATTTTGCATGGCTACGTTAACAAGTATCACGAAGGTTTTCTGGGACATAGCTATGTCTGTCCATGGGTGAATCTTGGTGCTCTCACTACGACGTCGGACTTGAAAAGCGATTACAGTAACGTCAAGGTTCCGCTTCAGGGCGATCTGATCGACTCAGGACTGTACAAAGTGGGGTCGTTTATCGGCGACCATACAAAAACGGCCATCGACAGTATGTTTAACACGGGGTCGTCCATCGGAGTCATGACTCTTGTGCTTCCTGGCGGTCGATTGCTGCCGCGACATATTCCTTCTTTTTGCAATGTGAGTTTTGGCGAACTGGCGACCGACTGGTCGTTGAGTCAGTCTATTGAAACGGCTCGGATTTCGATGACTCGACGCAATTGCGTACTTAGTGACGCTGGGGAACGATTGTTCAGAAAACTGTACGAAATGACGTCGGATGAACGTCTGGCGGCGGTAGCAATGGTGACAAAGAAGAAGTTAGATCGTCAGTAGCAGATTCTGCGCGTGTTAGTCTGAGTCGACCCTGCCGGCGCGACCGGATGTTCTCAAGAATCCGGTTATCCGCGTTCGATGTTGCCGACAACAGGTAGTGCCTTTGTTGCAAAGCACCGGCTGTTGCACGGACGCAAATCGGCAGTGACTGCCGAACCTGAAGCCTCACGGACGGGAAATGGAATGTACGAAAAACGCTTTGGATTCCACCGGAAACCATTTCAATCAATCCTGACCGATCAAGACTACTTTGAATCGGAAAGCTATCAGGAAATCAAGCCAACCATTTTGCACGCGGTTCGCTCGGACCTGGGCGTGGCAATTCTGACCGGACCGGCTGGGATTGGTAAGACCGTTACGCTGGAACATTTTCGGCGCATGCTGGAATCCGATAGTCAGGTAATCGTTTTGCGTGGCGGCACCGTGCGTTCAGCCGGTGACCTGCTTTACCTGTTGCATCGACGCTTGATTAATTCAACGCCGGATGTCGTAAGCGAACCTCAGGACGCGCATCGAAACACCGTTCAGCGATGGGAAGTTGTCGATCGGCTGCAGCGAGTGTCTGATTTCTGGGGACCCGTTGTTCTATTACTGGATGACGCTCATCTTGCCGGAGCGGACGTGTTTTCAGAATTGCGATGTCTGCTGGAGGAAGAAGCGGGCGGACGTAGACTGGTTCGCCTGTTGATTGCAGGACCATTGGTTTTGGAAGAAGTGCTTGCCGAACAATCGATGAGTGACTTTTCTCAGCGAATACGAACTCACGTGTTTCTACAGCCATTGCGTTCCACGGAATCAGTACAGTATCTGAATCAGCAGGTCCAGAATTGTGGCGGCAATCCGTCGGCGATCTTCGAACGCGAAGCCATCGAACGAATCGTTGCCGCTGCCGACGGCGTGCCGCGTTGCCTGAATCTACTGGCCGATGAATCGTTGATGGTTTGTGAAAATGATGATCTGGATCGAGTAACGGTCGGTGTTGTTAATAAAGCCCTAACCAGACTGCAGCATCTTCCCTATTCGTGGAACGTGTCTTTGTTCGGTTCAGATTCTGAAGACGACGATGATGAAATGAGCGAGGCTATTGAAATCGGAGCCAGTGCCATTGCAGGCAGTAGCCGTCACGAGTTTGTTGCATCGAATGGCGTTATTGAAATCGGGGGCAGCAGTCCGGCGGCGAACAGCTCAGCTTCCTTTGCACAAACAACTTCACTTCCGGAAAACGTTGTTGAAATTGGTGCACCGCCGCCGCAGACTCGGTCACTGCTGGAATCACAGCCGGTTGTGAATCAGGTCGTTGAATTTGGCACAGTGGAAGTACTGGCGGAATCGGTTGAAGACGAAACCGAGACCTTGCCGAGCTTCGGTTTTAATGAACCGTTTGATCTGGAACCGATTGATAGCTGCGAAGCCACGATTGAAGAATTCTTTTCGGAAGACGACATTGCGACTGACTTTCATTCGGCTGAATCTGATCAGACGGCTGCGACTGACTTTGCAGATTCGGGGCTTGAGCAGGAAGCGTCGCGTCTTGATCGAAAGTTCGACGCCGTTTCTTTTTCGCAGGGCACTCTGGAATTCGATGAAGTCAGTGTTGCAGGCGATGACCACGGTTCAAAGTTCAACGTCGGTGAAGAACTTAGTTCTGCAATCGAAGCCGTTGTCAGCGACGTCACGGGTGATCCCGATGGAAATCTGGAACACCACCTTGTTCTGGCGGGTGACATTGATGAAGAACGTCTGCACGCGACCACAACGAAAACAGGCGATTCATCCGAAGACGAAAGTGGTTGCTTCAGGTTGGATGTAGAACAGACTTCCGGTGCAGCAGGTTCTGGAACTCTAAGTGGCTTTATTCCCTGGCAACCACCGGGAGATTGGCATACAGCGTCCGTTTCAGAACCGTCGTCTTCAAGTGTCTCGACGGAAGCTGCCGTCGGTCGTTTCATGAAGGTAAATACAACAAATAGAACGGCTGTGTTCGATCGCTACACGTGGTGCGAACTTGGCCGTCCGGTCACCTCCGATCCCGCGAAAAGATCAGCCGTCTACAACGGTTTCCAGCCAGATGTCGAATGGCCACCATGTATTGCCGGAGTGGCTCCGGCAACGAGTTACCCTATCAGCGAGATGGACGAGGATTACGCTGAGCTGCTGACGGATCTGGGCATTTTGCCCGAAGCAAAACGTTCGTCGAAAAGCGTTCACCGAACGGACAACGATGACGTTTGGAGTCAGAGTCTGCCTTCGTACGACCGAAAGTCACGTGGCGGTGCGGCGTCATCCAACGAAGACTTTGTCGATCCGGATAAATCGATTGAACACATCCAGTCGCTGCTTGAAGACGAGCAGCATGTGTCCGATGCGTGGTTGGCTGCGTCTGTTGAAAACGACGAAGCCGATGCAGCAGAGAATGTTGAAGACGCCGTTGGAAACTGCAGCGGATTGAATGAACAGGAAAATGTCGCTGATATCCAGGATATTCTTCCCCTGCCGATTTCGGAAGACGCATCGGACGCGATCGATACAGCGACTCTCGATGTCGTTGAAGAAGTCATCAATTCTGTGTCTCCTGCTAAACGGCAGCTGTTTACGTTGCCGATCGATATTGACGAGGTGAACGTTTATCAACCTACTGAAGCTAAGCTGGGCAAGTCACCGCTTAGTGATCTCCGGGATTCGTTTCAGCATTCGATCTCCGCTTCAGCGGCCGTGCACACTGAACGACATACATCAGACGGTCGGTCGGGTGATGCTGCTTTTTCTTCTTCCACACACTCTGCCACCGGCCCAAATCCACACAGTCAACTGGTGTTGTCGGAACAGGAAAGCGAAGAGGAACTGCAGCATCGGAAATACTCACCGCAATTGCTACGTCAAGCCCGTGCCAGAGTTGTTGCAGTGCCAGTGGCTCTTAGTCAGCTAAAACGGGCGGCTGGGGCAGAAAGCGTATCAGCACCAGTGGAAGCTTCACAGAGGACGTTTGAACAGCGATCAGCACACCTAAGTGTTGCAGCTGAAGACAGCGACTCGGATAACGGACAGTTGGAAACCGAAAAGCCTGGATCCGGGTTCGGGAATTTGTTCACGCGTCTGCGAAACATGAGAAGCCGGTAATCGTCAGCGGTTGGCTAAGCTTCAACAATCTGGTTGAAGTCTGGCAATGTTGGAAAAGTCCTACCTGTCACACCGTGGTCTCCGATATCGGCGAAGTGAATTCAATCGAATGTGGGAAGCAACAGAGAAATCTTCTGCGAGTTGATAGCCCTCGACTGTTCTGTTCCGTCAAATGCGTCAGACTGAACGTGCAGGCGATAACGGCAACAGGAACTCGGCTGTTTCGATGCCGGAAGCTAAGGAGTCGATGACGAATTTCAGAAAGCCACGCAATCAGCATTTGGCGACATTCGCGCTTCTGAAAGATGGTGAGGACTTTCTGGACAGTCTATTGATGAGTCGGATAATTAATGTGCACAGGCGACAGTGTGTGGCAACTGCTAAGTTTTGAAATGACAGGCAAGTAACGTGACCGCGGCCAACGATTCGAAGCCACTTTCTATTTCCAGCCCGGGCACTTTTGATCTGCCTGCTGATCGCACTACTTTATATCGCTTTCTCGGCGCTCATTTTGTGGACGGTGGGGTTCGATTTGCCGTGTGGGCTCCGAATGCTCAGGAAGTTTCAGTTATCAGTGACAGAAACGGTTGGATACCCGGCAGAGACTGGTTGAATTCCAGTGACACTGGAGTCTGGTCCGGATTTGTGGCTGGCGCAACCCCTGGAACGCGTTACAAATTTGCGATAAAAACGCAGGAAGGCCACCTCATAGAGAAGGCCGATCCGTCGGCGTTCTATTCGGAACTTCGCCCAGGAACCGCGTCAATCGTCTGGAGCATTCGCGATTTTCAATGGCGCGACAATGAGTGGATGCAGAAGCGTGACGAAACGAACTGGTTAGAAGCTCCGGTTTCCGTCTATGAAGTTCATCCCGGATCCTGGAAGCGTCCGGGCGGCGGGCGCATGTTTCAAAACTATCGTCAGCTCGCTCATTTACTGGTGCAATATGTGACTGAAATGGGATACACCCACGTTCAGTTGATGCCGATTACGGAACACCCATTTGACGGATCATGGGGATATCAAACTACCGGCTATTTTGCTCCGACAAGCCGCTTCGGAACGCCTCACGATTTTCAGTACTTCGTCGACTATCTGCATCGCCATAACATCGGCGTTATTTTGGACTGGGTACCGGGGCACTTCCCGACCGATGCTTATGGCCTCGCCAATTTCGATGGAACTCAACTGTATGAACACGCGGATCCAAGACTCGGTTTCCACCCTGATTGGAATACGCTGATCTTTAACTATGGTCGTCGTGAAGTCAGCGAGTTTCTGTTGTCCAGTGCGCGGTTCTGGTGCGACGTCTATCACATTGATGGTATTCGAGTCGACGCGGTGGCTTCGATGTTGTATCTCGACTACTCACGCGATTCCGATCAGTGGGTGCCGAATCAGTTTGGTGGTCGAGAAAATCTGCAGGCCATCGACTTCCTTCGTGATTTGAACAAAGTGCTGCACGCGGATTTTCCTGGCATAATGACAATTGCGGAAGAATCAACTGCCTGGCCGGGCGTTTCACGTCCGGTTTATACAGGCGGTCTGGGTTTCACAATGAAGTGGGACATGGGCTGGATGAACGACACGCTCAGGTTCATGCGCCGCGATCCGATTCACCGTTGTTGGCACTTAAACGATCTGACGTTTAGAGGCGTCTATGCCTTTACTGAAAACTTCATGCTGCCACTGTCGCATGACGAAGTTGTTCACGGCAAAAAGTCGCTGATCGATCAGATGGCGGGCGACGAATGGCAGAAGTTTGCAAATCTGCGTTTGCTATTTGGCCTGCAGTTTACGACGCCCGGAAAAAAACTACAGTTCATGGGCAGTGAGATCGCTCAGTGGAACGAATGGAATCACGACGGCGAAATCGACTGGATTCTCAGAACGTTCCCGGCTCACGAAGGAATCCGCCGACTCGTCTGCGACCTGAATCGGCTGTACAGTGCTCAGCCGGCACTTTACAAGAGCGAAACAAATTCGGATGGATTCAGCTGGATCGTCGGCGACGACAATACAAACTGCGTCCTGGTCTTTGTGCGACAAACGCTTGATAAATCTGAGAAGATTGTTGTCGTTGCCAATTTGACGCCTGAACCACATTACGATTATCGCATCGGTGTTCCACAGGAAGGCTTCTACAAGGAACTCCTGAATACTGATGGCGATTGGTACGGTGGTTCGGGGATTGGAAATCAGGGTGGCGTGGAAAGCATTAAGAATCCGTCTCATGGTTACGCACAGAGCATTGATGTTCAGGTGCCACCATTAAGCGTTAGCGTTTTTCTGTGCACTCCAATTCAGGAGAAGCTGAAAATACTAAAAGTCTCCGCTAAAACGGTGGCACCGAAGTAGCGGTTGGTTATTCGCCGGTGGCGAATCGCCTACCAAACCGGCATCTGTCATCAGCCGCGACATATCGTCAGTCGTGCAGCTTAACCCGCTGCTATTTGAAGTGCAGGTCTCGCCTGTACGCGCTGGCAGAGGCGGTTTGTGTTCCAGAGTGCGTCGCTTCAAAGCACGTTCCACCGTGAGTGGGACGTGCAATCGCTTCGAATTCAGTCGCTGTTGCTGAAAACTGGCTGTGGCTGTGGCTTACATTTTTGGCAAAGCGAGTCGCTGATCGCTGGCCCCTGAACACTCAGCGTTTCTTGCCGGCGGAAATATACGATGCTCTTTGAGTCGCATATTCTTCCGCAGTGACTTCCACGGCAGATTCAGGGTTGTCGGATTCTGCGTTGAACAGCTTCTTCAAAAACGGCACACACCAGCCACAGCCCGTTCCCGCTCCGCCGCATTCGCTAAGCTGGCTTGGAACCTTTGGCTGGTTCAGGCGAATATAGTTAACAACCTTTCGCTGCGTCACGTGAAAGCAGTAGCACAGCTTATCATCGAGTTCCACGTTGTTTGTTCTTTCTGTCTTGAGTCGTTTTGTGGCACATCATTGTAGCACGTTCGCGATCTGCTGAAAAACCGGCTGGCACGGACCGTTCAGAGTCTGAGTCGAATGGCGTTGTCCACGGGTATTTTGCGTTTTTGCGACCGTGAATTGCCGCGACCGCGCAGCGTTGAAGAACGCGATCCGTCGCGTTCATAAATTTTAAGTTTTTTTACGCATGCAGACATGACGTCGATGGCGTGAC
>JBDNFN010000074.1:0-15420 GCA_041689795.1 Fuerstiella sp.
AAGATGGCTCGCCGCAACCGCACGAAGAAAGGTCGAATGGAATATGCTCGGCGGAAGGTGATCATCGAACCGGCCCCGTTTTCTCTCAACACAGTGGTCAGATCAAGGCGTCGATGGGGTTTCGTAATTTCCTCCTGCGAGGCCTCGAGAAGATGCAGGGGGAATGGAATCTGGTGTGCCTGACTCACAACTTGCTGAAGTTGTTCAGAAGCGGTGCGCAGACAACAGGCTGAAAAGGTTCGGTGACAGCCATCTGCGCCGAAATCGCACGGGAATGATTAATCCGCAGCTGCGTTGTCGCCCCATTTTCCGCGATCGCGTGTGATGTCGCTCACCAAAGGCCGTCAAACCAAATATTTGAAAAGGTCACCCCCGCTATGCACCCTGCGGAAATGTAATTCCCGGACACGCTGCTAGCAGCATTTCACTTGATTGGTCTTCGAGCTGCAACGGTACTATTCGGTCATCCGACTCCCACAATGTCATTTGCCGTTCTTGCGTTTTCTACTTGTCGGGCATCCTCAATCAGTCCGTGAATGGAATGTCACAGGTGAATAAGAACGTCATGGGTCTCACTGGTTGCATGGTTGACATCGTTTCTCGCGAGAATGGGCCTACGACTCCGGGGCTTCGATGACAGCTTGCCAATAACGCGTTCATCAATGTTGCCTTCAGACATGCACACGCCTTGGGCAGGCGATCATCAGCGGCCAACACATTCCAGGATGTGCCACATTTGCCGCTTTCATTATCTCACCAACAGTTACAAAGATTTCGGAGCTCAATACCGTTCAGGGCCAGACAGCCAGTCTGTACCTTTCATCCTCACGATCTTTCTGTGTACGCTTCAACATGACACTTCGACTGCGACCGGAAGCTACGATCAACACGTCTTATAGCCACGCTGCAACACTCGATATCGGGCGTGCGGCCAACACCTAACCGAGCCGGAGTCACACCGGCTTGTCAATCATCCATTTCCAGTCCGCACGTGCAACATTTTGTGTCTGTAGTCTGTGTCGTGCGAGAGCCGGGCGGGTGAAGTTGCATCGCCGTAAACGCTGCACTTGAGATTGCTCACGTTTGACCTTCTTCAGTATCAGTGCGAGCCTATTGCTGCTTAGTTCGGTATCAAGTTCTGAGGCGATGTGGCTTTCATTATCGTGCTGCCTGAGTGTAGATTGTGACGGGTGCTGTATGCTGGATCGCTACCTGTCTTTGCTGGGGTTTGCTTATTTATGATGTCATCTCGCTATCTAATATTGCTGGCCTTACCTTTCGTTTTGGGAATCGCGGCGAATCCGTCGTGCGGTGAATCGGTCGCACTGAAGTTTAATGATCCGAAACCGCAGAAGTATCAACTGACGGCGCGAGCCAGCGAAATTGATGCTCGAACAAAGCCGCATTCGGAAATCGACTTTGTGTTTGCCAACGAAAAAGGTGCTCCGGCTGACGTGCAGAAAGCATCTGTCGACACACAGGTGCCACCCCGTGGCAAGCTAGTTATCTGGTTGATGGGACATAACCAGACGCTTTTCGATCAGCTCAACAGTTATGGGCTGCATGCCATTCAGCCTCACTATGCCAATAAGTGGTTTGCGATTTGCTGCAAAGACAAGCCAATCTCAGAACATTGTCGCGGTAATATTCGTCTGGAAGCAGCGACCGGTCAGGATTTCAGTGACGAAGTTGATATTCCGAAGCCCGACGGAATGATGGAACGGTCTTTCCAGTTTGTGCAGTGGCTAGCCGCTGAAAACCCTCAGGGCGGCTGGGGCTATTTCCTGACAAAAGATGGAACCGGATTGCGCTGGGAAGATGTGATTATTTCGGGCAGTTCTCATGGATCAACAACGGCCGCTCGTTTTGCAAAGTTTCAAAAGGTTAGCCGAGTTGTCGCTTTGTGTGGGCCGCGCGATCAGTTCCAGACATGGCAATCGCTGCCGTCTGCGACTCCGGAAAATCGGTACTTCGGTTTTTCACACGTGCTGGATTCTGGCTGGACGGCGGATCATTACTGCCGCAGTTGGGAACTGTTGGGCATGCATAAGTTTGGCCCGATTGTGAACGTCGACAATCAGAGGCCTCCGTTCCAAAACACGCGACGGCTGATCACAAGTTTTGATGTCAACGGAGATGACAAACGAGCTCACAGCTCCGTGCAACCGGGTCGCTCTGCCTGGAAAGATGCGAAGACAGGCGAGTACATGCACGAAGATGTGTGGCGCTACCTGTACACTCATCCGGTGGATGCAGTCGGCAAGGCCGTTCCACGGGACGAAAGCTGCATTAAGAATCAGAAGCAGTAAGTTGCTTCTGCCCGAAATGGGCGTTGATAAGGCTGAACACTCAGGCTTCAGAACATTTGGTCTGAATGAATCGCTGACGAGTTTTGAGACACGTTTGACTACTGTCAGGACCGGGACGAAAAGTGAGAAGCATTCACGAGAGGCAGGGTTTTATGGTATTTTTGCGTTTCAGTTTAATTGTGATGTTTCTGTTTGCTAGTGACGTACCGGCTCAGGATGCGGCGACTCATAATTCGGTGACTGAGCACACCGCCGTCAACGCAAGTGATCCACTTTCACCCGAACTTCTTGCTGATGTTGGTATCGATGCTCAACGGCTTGCAGTAATTGATGACGTTGTGGGCGAGGGTTTGCGATTTAGCAAGATGCCAGGCTGTGTGGTGTTGGTGGGCTATCAGGGGCACACGGTTTTCCATAAAGCGTTTGGCAATCGCCAACTTGTTCCCGAACAGCAGCCGATGTTAATGGACACGGTGTTTGATATGGCTTCACTCACAAAGCCCATCGCGACGGCAACGTCGGTGATGCTGCTGGTCGAGGCCGGACAGGTGGAACTTGACGCCAGCGTGGCGACCTATATTCCTGAGTTCGCAGCGAATGGGAAACAGGATATCACTGTGCGGCAATTGCTGATTCATTCGGGCGGTTTGATCCCGGACAACAGCATGAAAGATTATGCTGACGGCCCGGCAAAAGCGTTTGAGAAGATTCATGAGCTTGGTACATACGTGGAACCCGGAACAAAATTTGTTTACACGGATGTCGGGTTTATTGTTTTAGCTGAGTTGGTGGAACGAGTCAGCGGAAAGACAATCCACAAATACAGTCAAAAGCAGATTTTCCAGCCGCTAGGGATGTCGGAAACCGGATATTTGCCGGATGAAAACCTTCGTTTACGTTGTGCGGTGACTCAGGAACGAGACGGGCAGTGGATGCGAGGCGAAGTTCACGATCCTCGAGCGTATGCTTTGGGAGGCGTAGCAGGGCATGCCGGATTGTTTTCAACGGCAGGTGATCTGGCAAAGTACTGTCAGATGTTGATAAACGGCGGCACGCTGGGTGATAGCAAAGTGATGCATCCGGAAACAGTCGTTCTGATGACTGCTGCCGCCGAAGTGTCGTCGGGCGTTCGAACGCTGGGTTGGGATATGCGTTCTCCGTATTCATCCAATCGAGGCGATTTTTTTAGCAATGCCGCATTCGGACACGGGGGGTTCACCGGTACGTCGATGTGGATTGATCCCGAACAGCAATTGTTTGTAATCTTTCTTAGCAATCGCGTTCACCCGGACGGGAACGGTTCCGTAAATTCACTGGCGGGGCGCATCGGCACCATTGCCGGCGGGGCGATCGTGAGGAATGCGGAACGTTGATCGGGGCGGGTTGCAGTTCGATACATGTCAGCATGTTCCGTCGGTCCACACCAACGCCCGCCGAGGCATTTCAGATGCGTGAGTATTAGCCGCGTGGGTGGCACTTTTGGTGGACGCTTTTCAGGCGAGTGTGGTCGACGTGGGTGTAAATCTGAGTTGTGCGAATACTGGCATGTCCCAGCATTTCCTGAAGAGCTCGGATATCGGCGCCGCCTGCCAGCAGGTGAGTTGCAAAACTGTGTCGCAGCGTATGAGGACTCACGTCAGGGCCGCAGCCTGTTCGAGCGGCGTAGCGTTGGATGAGTTCCCAGACGGCTTCTCGGCCAATACGTCGTCCGCTGCGACTGACAAACATCCAGCCTTCGTCCACAACGGCGTTGGCCACCATGTCAGGACGTTCCAGATTTAGGTAATTGACAATCGCATCGACGGCCATGGGGGTCAGCGACACTAACCGCTGCTTGTTGCCTTTTCCTGTGCAGCGAGCATACCGGTCGTTCAGGTTTACGTCTGAAATTTTGAGGCCGGTGACTTCGGAGACTCGACAGCCGGTGGCGTACATGACGGCTAGAATTGCCTTGTCGCGTCTTGAGTAGCGGTCGACGGAACCAACGGGTGAACTCAGTAGCTGATTCACCATATCCGGGCTTAGAACTTTTGGCAGACGTTGCCAGAGTTTTGGAGAACTGATTAGGTCAACCGTGCTTTCGGTCAGCACGGATTCCAGCATTAGATAGCGGAAGAACATGCGGATGGCCGCAAGGTTTCGAGCGATAGTGCTGCCGGCGAGATCGCATTTCTGTAGATAATCAAGGAATTCAGTCAGCGCTGTGATATCGACTTCATGCACCGTTTTTTTCTTGTGGTTTTTGTTCCACAGGAAGAACTTCTGCAGGTCTCGGCGATAGGCCGAAATCGTGTTGGGCGACATGCCACATTCGGCTTCGAGGTAATGCAGAAAGCCGGGAAGCCACGTGGCGGGATCCTGAAAATCTCCACCGCGAAACGAACTTCCGGCAGGTGGTTTTTTTCGTCGAACCATAATTGGGGCCACTCAGTTAAAACGCGAATGACAAACGAAAAAATCGCCGTCGCCATTCAGAGGGGGGTGAACGGAGACGGCGACGTGAAACCGTCTTAGCAACGGTGTTCGGACCATAAGTTGTTGAGGCAGTGTTTTTAATACGCTGCCTTAGTTCTAACTTCGACACAACACCTTTGCTGTAATTCGCAATTCAGTTGAATTCGCGTTTAGGAAACTTGTGTGGAAAATCAGGCGCCTGACTAATCCGCAGAACGCGTTCAATCAGTTGTTTCCGTTGCGCTTGGCTTAGCCCGAAAAATCAGACTCAGCACGACAATTGCTGCCAGTGCCCCAAAGCCAACTGCCTGTTTTGTGAAGTCGTTTGTCGTGTAGATAGAAACCAAAGACACAGAAACGGCAAAACACAAAGCGACAATCATAAGTAGATTCCACTTCAATCGATTGGCACCGGTTGGCATATCCTTACCCAGCAGACGACGCGAGTTCATCATGCAGAAGAACGTCAGGTAAGCGATCGGTAGCAACGCGGCTCCGAACATAGAAGTTGGTACCACCAACCATGCTTTGGCGCTGCCTGTCCAGAGGAACATCGATCCGAAAGCACCGCTGAGTCCGGCAATCAAACACCCGACCCGGAACGTGTTGCTGGTTGGTTCGGCTCCAACAGCTTCGCACAAAGCGAAGCCGTTGATCAGCATCAGAATGATGATGGTGGACACCGCCATCGCCAGAACGCCGATTCCAAACACAACGTGAGCAATCGTTTTGCCACTGAGCTTTTCCAGAGCACCTGCAAGTTGCTGATTGTCGCGTTTTACAAGCACGGCAGCCATTAGGCGGTCAGCTTCCGGTAGGGCGTCTCGAGCTGCCGACAGAGCAGCAGCCTGATCCGGGGATCCGAATGTGGCGGCGAACTTTTCTTGGCCGAGTTCTTCTTTCATTCGCGCATCCAGTAGTCCGTTTACTCCGCTGCGAATAACGCCAGCAACGACAACGGTTTCTCCTGCTTCGTTAACTGGAGAAAGGATGCCGGCTTCCGGATGTCCGTGAAACGCCGACGCGGCGGCAATCACAACGCAGCTTGTCGCCAGCAGGTAAGGCACAAACAGGCCTGTGCTGAGGTCGAAAATTGCCAGGCCGCGAAAGTCTTTGTCCCACTTCTTACGCAGCAGCGAGTACGGCATTAGAAACGTCATGTTAATGCCAACTGCTGTCGCGGTAGCCGTTACCATGGTGGATACCTGAGGGTTGAAAACCTGTGCTCGCCAAAATTCAGCGAACTCACCCGTGGCTGCAATCGATGGTTCAAGCCGGGAAGAAACTCCCAGAAAATTCATATTGGGAATGAAGCCGGCAATGATTTCTCCCCATGGCAGCCCCTCTTCACTGAAAGTCATTCTCAGGACCACAGCGAAGAATGAAATCACCACAACACCAACCAGAATCTTCAGCATCATTTCGAAAATCTTGATGCCTTTGCTGCCGCTGTTGTAAGACCAGACGACAACCGTCGAAAGCAGAAACAGAGCTGCAACTGCGATGCGTTCGTCCATGCCGGGAAACAGGTTTTGCACCAAAGCGCCGGTTCCCAGAGAAAACTGCGGCATGCACCAAACCATGTTGGCCATCATGGTACCGATTAACCAGGCCCAGCCGAGCACAGGGCTGATTTCGTTGTTGATAGCCTCGAAAGGACGTCGACCGGTTGACAGGGTGACGTAAGAAATTGCCGCCAGCATTACGATGCCCAGCAACATCGCGACGGGCTGCAGCCACATTGAGCCGTATCCGAGCAGCACGCCCAGGTAAAGGCTTCCGCCCAGGCTTCCGCCTCCTAAAGTAATGGCTCCTTGAAGCCACCCCGGTCCGGACAGGCTGGTGAAGGCCTTTAACGTCGCGAGCGGCCCAATAGCTTTGGCATGATTAATGCGGGCGCGTTCTTCTTCGAGTTGATTCTCGCCTGTGGACATTCGGGCTATCTCCGGGCCGGTATTTTCTGTCTGGGGTATATAGCTAGGGCACTTGCGGGTATTAGGAGGATGGCGATATGTGGTAAATCGCCGTAGAAACCCAGCGTTTTGAGTAGGCCGAGTTTCTACTGGATGATTCTGTTGGGCCGCCAGTGTCGGCTGGAAGTCGGTCAAGCTACAATTTGCAGTCGAAGTTAGCAACCGCGTCGAAGACTTAAGCCTCTATAACGCCAGAGGATACGCCGAAGTCTGTCGCGAAGAGTCCACCTTGTGAAGAAAGCCCACGCTCCCTAGTATTACAGCATGTTTAATGTTTTAACCTCTGTTTTGAAAACACCTTGCGGCCAAAAACATGTTTGGTCGCCGTAAATCGTCTTTGTGAACAAGCCACAATCCATCGTCGTTCTCGGTTCGACCGGGTCCATCGGGACAAGCTGTCTGGATGTGATTCGCAGTCATCCCAGTCGAATGCGCCTGATCGGAGCGACGGCTTTTAAAAACGCTGCCAGCCTAGCGGAGCAGGCGCAGGAATTTCATCCGGACTGGATTTTGTTGGGCGACCCAGAAAGTGCCGCCACGCTTTCGGACACCTGTCTACCGGAAAACACGAGTCTTTATGCCGGCGATGACGCTCTTGAGCGGTTAATTCGCAGCGATATGGTGGATACTGTGGTTTCGGCGGTTGTTGGCGCGGCGGGGCTAAAATCGACCTGGATCGCGGTTGATGCCGGTAAAAAAGTGGCTTTAGCAAACAAGGAAAGCCTTGTTGTAGCGGGCGAGATTATTCGCCGGCGAGCGGCGGAAACGGGCGCCAGCATTATTCCTGTGGACAGCGAACACAGTGCAATTTTTCAGGCTCTGCAGGCCGGAAACAGGCAGGATCTGCGTAGAATAATTCTTACGGCCAGCGGCGGTCCATTTCGCGGCTGGACGGCGGCAAAAATGCGTGACGTTACGCCGGAAATGGCGTTAAAGCACCCCACCTGGGAAATGGGCCGAAAAATCACAATCGACTCCGCTACGATGATGAACAAGGCACTGGAAATTATTGAAGCTCGCTGGTTGTTCGACATACCAGCGGATCAGATTTCGGTCGTCGTACATCCGCAGTCGTTTATTCATTCATTTGTAGAATATCAGGACGGATCGGTAATTTCGCAGATGTCTCCCCCCGACATGCGACTACCAATTCAGTATGCTTTGACGTTTCCGGACCGGATTCCCTGTCCGTGTCCGGATACAGATTGGATGGCAGCATCCACGATGGAATTGTTTCCACCCGATATGGAAGCTTTTCCAGCACTGGGACTAGGCTTCGAAGTGGCTCGACAGGGCGGCACATCGGGTTCTATCCTAAATGCGGCTAATGAAGTGGCCGTGGATCGATTTCTGAAAAACGAAATTCGATTCGATCAAATCACCCACGTTTCTCGTGACATCCTTAACCACCATACATTCGACGCTCAGCCAACACTGCAACAACTTCAGCAGGCAGACAGCTGGGCTCGGGAGGAAGCAACTCGGTGGAATTCGTAACTCTGGATTCAGTATCTCTATTATTGGCCGCTACATTCATCGGAAAGATTGGCAATGCGTTGTCGGTCGTTCTCGGGTTGGGAATGGTCATTTTCTTTCACGAACTCGGGCACTTTGCCGTCGCCAAATGGTGCGACGTGCATGTGGAACGATTCAGCATCGGCATCGGTCCGATTATCTGGAGCCGTCAAAAAGGCGAAACAGAATATGCTCTGTCCGCCCTTCCGTTTGGCGGCTATGTCAAGATGCTTGGCCAGGACGACATGGATCCGAACCAGATGACCAGCGATGAAATCGCTGAAAATCCGCGTTCGTATTCTGCAAAAAAAGTCTGGCAAAGAATGGCGATCATCACGGCCGGCGTGACCATGAATGTCATCACCGGTTTCATGTTTTTCGCCATCGCCTATCGATCCGGAGTTGTCGAACTGACACCTATCGTGGGGCAGGTCATTCCTGGAATGCCCGCCTGGGAAGCCGGACTCAACAGTGGTGACCACATTACTAAGATCAACGGCACCAAGATCCACAACTTCGAGGACATCAATCAAAACATTATCCTGTCCAGCGGCCCGGTTAACATTCTGGGAACCCACGCAGACGGCGAAGCGTTTGATGTGAAGATTGCTCCGCGTCAGGGCAAGACTGTTCGCGCTATTGGAGTCGTGCCAGCCGATAGCTCGACTCTTTCGCCACAGATTCCCGCTGAAGAAGCAGACTCAATTATCGTGATGTCGGGGCTTGCTTCAGAAAACGCTTCTCAGAAGTTCAAGCCGGGTGATCGGATCGTTTCAGTCAACGGCGCGCCGGTCAAGTACCTGCATGAAATGAGTTATTGGACGGCGAAGTTCGCTGCGGAAGAAATCACCTATGCCATCGAACGTCCGCTTCCCGCAAAAGACGGGGCAAAGGATCAGCCGGAAGAATTCGAAAAACTAGACATCACAATTCCTCCAAAACCGATGAAATCCATCGGGTTGTGGATGACCATTGGACCTGTCACGTCTGTCCGTGAAGGGTCGATCGCTCAAAAGGCCGGACTCAAACTTGACGACCAAATTACTATGGTTGACGAACTTGTCGTCAGCAAAGACATCGATCCACTGCGGCTTCCAAACTACTTTGCTGACCATGCCGACACGGAAGTAACCGTCACGGTCAAACGTCAGAGCGGCAGCGAAGGCCTGGAAGAAGTTCAGTTGGTAATGACGCCTTCAGACGCTCCCGGCTGGTCGCAGCGTCCTACTTCAATTACTGCGCCGCTGCCGATTCCCGCGATCGGTGCAGGTTTCCATGTGAACAACTTTATTGCTCATATCGTGCCCGGCAGTGAAGCGTCAAAGGTTGAGAAGCTTGAAGTAAATCAGCGAGTTGCGAAAGTGTTCCTACAGCATCCGAATCCGGAAAAGATCGTAAAGGATCTGCTGGGCGACAAAGCTGCTCCGGAAGAAGTCGACTTTGAAAACTTTGAGACAGATGAAAAAACGCCTGGACGTCCAAACTGGGCCTTTGTCTTCAACATGATTCAGCAGGTCCCAAAACGTGAGATCCGGCTTCAGGTCAAAGGGGCGGCTGATGGGACGGACGAATTTGCTTTCGAGCTGAAAACCAACGAATCTGTTGATGATTGGTTCATGCCTGTGCGAGGTCTGAACGGCTGGGAACGCGACGTTATGGTACGCAGGGCCGAATCATGGGGAGAAGCGTCTTCTCTGGCTTTACGCCACACCAAAACTTCGGGCATCAATATTTACATGACGCTACGTTCTTTGTTTGCCGGTGACCTGAATGTTCGAGCCCTCAGCGGCCCGCTTGGTATCGTCAGCATTGGCTATCAAGTGGCCGATCATGGTATCACCAAGTTACTGATGTTTCTTGGTTTCCTCAGCATCAATCTGGCCGTCCTCAACTTCCTGCCAATCCCGGTGCTGGACGGCGGACATATGGTCTTCCTGATCTGGGAAGCAGTCGCTCGCAAGAAGCCCAGC
The DNA here is from genome assembly GCA_041689795.1 of Fuerstiella sp. Classification (GTDB taxonomy): domain Bacteria; phylum Planctomycetota; class Planctomycetia; order Planctomycetales; family Planctomycetaceae; genus Fuerstiella. Next base: position 10,222 of record JBDNFN010000074.1, read on the forward strand.
CCGAAGGTGATCAACATCGCTCACGGCATCGGCCTGATCTTCATCATCTCGTTGTTCGTCTTCGTTCTGTACCTCGATCTGTTCGTCAATCGCCTCGGCTTTGGTGGCTAGCCGAGACGCCTCGGCGAGCGTTGGCCGTTGGGATATATTGAACAACGCCGTAACAACGGGTTCGGTTGTGAGAAGCGGTCCTGAAATCGTAAGTTCACAAGCACGCGGCGCGAGCAAGTGAATACCGGCATTGCAAAACTTACTCGCATCCGAGTCGTGCTTGTATCAAGACTTTCACAGAAGCGGTTTTAGCCCGCTTTCCAGTGAACTGGCGGCGGTGTCCGGCGGTGCGGTTCGGATTGCATCGATGAATTCGGAAACTACGATAAGAGTTCGTAGTGCCATGTAAGAGGCGGAACTACAGATTCATACGGATAGCTCTCAACCGCCGGCGGCGTTGCACCACATGTTCTGTGGCTTCACACCTTCGCCGACCGAGATGTCTAGGCACCGAGCTGCCGAATTGTGTTTAGCAGGTCTGTGACATGTGATTCCTGAGTGGTGGGGTTCATGACGCAGGTTCGCAGTCCGACCATTCCGTCAATCGTTGTCTGCACGATGTAAAAGCGTCCTGAATCTACGACGGCAGTTCGTATTCGACGTTGGAACGCGTTCTGTTCGTCCAATGTTGCGTGCTGCATGTGTTGGGGCAGGTGGCGGAAGACAAAGATGTTGCAATCCGGTTTGTGGAAAGCTTCAAAGTCATCGGAATCACGAACGCATTCGTAAAGAAAACGACAGCGGTTAAACGTACGATCGATCAGGTCTTCGAACAGCGATTCTCCAAATAGCGACCACACGCCCCACAAGCCAAAGCCTGTGGCTCGTTTGGTGCATTCGACTGTGCGCACTCCGTTATCGTATTCTGCCATGCCAGCATTGGACGGATCGAAAAGGTAAGGAGCGTCCTGCTGAAATGTCTGGAAGCGATGTTCCTTGTTACGATACAAAATCGCTGTACACAGTGCAGGCACGAACATCATCTTATGAGCATCCCAGACAATGCTGTCAGCTCGGTCAATGCCGGCCAGCAATACGCGATGCTTCTGGCTCATTAGCACAGAACCACCGTGAGCCGCATCGACATGCAGCCAGACGCTATGCTTCTCACAAACATCAGCAATAGCGTCAATGGGATCGAAGGCGCCAATCGGCGTCGCACAGGCGCAGGCGACTACGGCCATGACCTGCTGACCATCAAGTGCTGCCTGGGTGAGCGATTCATTGAGTGCTACCGGATCCATGCGACGTCGGCTGTCCAGTTTTGCTTTGATGATACGGCGGGTTCCGAGTCCCAGAATTCCGGCCGCCCGTGTCACGCAGTAGTGAGCGTCTGCATGAGCAATCAGCACGGCATTATTCGGGACACCGTTTTCCCAGCTGTCAGGAAACTTTACGTTGCGAGCCGTTAGTAGCGCTGTCAGGTTGGCCAGCGACCCGCCATGAGTCAGCACGCCACAGGACGTTTCCGGATTCCAACCCACTTTGGAACAGAATGCACGCACCAAAGCGTGTTCGACAGCAGTAGCCCATGGACCCATTTCATAAATTGCCATCGGTTGATTTGTCAGCGAACACACGGCATCAAACAAGCCCGCCAAAGGGACGCTGGCTGGCACCTGGTGGCCAATGTAACCGGGATGATGCAGATTCTGCCCGGCTGCCAGCATTTGATGCAGCAGGTCATGAAAAGTGGAACTTCGTTTGTCTGCTGAAACGTGGTTTCCCTGCTGCAACAGTTGTTCCGCCAATGTGACGGCATCCGGAGGATCAATCCAGTTTAGTACTCGAGTTTGTCCGTCCAGCATCTGTTCAAAATGCAGCGACAGAGTTTGCTGCCAAACCTGTGACATGTGATCGAACTGAACCGCTGAGTATGCTTCGGCAATGGCATCCGTCGCGTCCTGATCGTGCAATGGTGAACTCACGCTGCGGTTTCCGATGAAGTGCGGGGATGTGTGTCGCAGATTTCAAAGCATCCTGAGCCGTGCCAGGACGCATCACATACTTGCTGATCGTGGCGCAAAGGCAGGTGACAGTTGCATCAGTGAATGAATGCGAGTCACGTCCTTGGTCAGCTTCAGTTTTTCGTGAGGATCAAACGCGAACACCTGCATTCCGGCAGCTAATCCAGCGTCTATTCCAAAATGACTGTCTTCTACAACAGCACAGTGTTTCGGGGCAGTTTTCAGCGCTTCGGCGGCCATAAGAAACAGGTCGGGGCGGGGCTTCCAGGCGTTGATTTGATAGGCACTGAAGATGCGATTTTCGTGAAAATGTTTCAGCAGGCCTGTCACTGTCAGGCACAGGTTGACTTTGTTAAGCGGAGCATTTGATGCCACACAAAACGGAAGTTCCAATCCTGTCAGAACGTCGTCGGCACCGTGGATGGCCTGCACATGTTCTTCCAGTACCGACATTTGTCGTTGCCGAAATTCATCCAGAAACGATTCCGGAAGTGGTCGACCAAGTCGTTTTTCGAATTCGCGAAAGACGACGGAAAGTTCATTGCCGGCGAAGCGCTCCATGGCTTCTTTGTGAGTCACGTGCAAACCTAATTCTGCAACATATTCAACAAGTACGGCAAGGCTATGAGTCTCGCTGTCAACCAGCGTACCGTCACAGTCAAAAATGACGGCCTGAATTTCGTGGACTTCCATGATGGGATTTTACTGTCTGTTTCCGTTAAGTGGTGGTCAGGCATGCTGGCCGCTGAAGTGTGAAGTGTGAAGTGTGAAGTGTGAAGTGTGGCTGCGCCGAATCTTCACGTCGCCAATGATCACATTAAAAATACTTTGCCCCGAGCATTGGGGTAAACGATTTGCCGTCATGATAGGTAATCAAGCTTTGCAACGTTGGCGGAATTGCAGGTTACACAAGAATGTCGTGAATGACGTGACCGTGCACATCCGTCAGCCGCATGTCTCGCCCGCTAAAGCGATACGTCAGACGTTCGTGATCGATGCCAAACTGGTTCAGCATTGTGGCATGCAAGTCATGAATTTCCACTTTATTTTCGATCGCCTTGTAACCGAAATCATCAGTAGCTCCATACACAAGACCTCCCTTGATTCCTCCGCCCGCCATCCACATCGAAAAGCCGTACTGATTGTGATCGCGGCCATCAGAACCTTGAGCAAACGGCGTGCGTCCGAATTCTCCCGACCAAACCACCAGAGTTGAATCCAGAAGTCCGCGTTCTTTCAAATCGGCCAGCAACGCGCCAATCGGTTGGTCGACGCTTAACGCATTTTTGGTGTGACCTTCTTTCAGGCCGCTATGCTGGTCCCAGCGATCTCCGTTGCCGCCGGGGCATGTCAGCTGAATAAAGCGAACACCGCGTTCGACAAGTCGGCGAGCAATCAGGCACTGGCGACCAAATGTTGCCGTGTTCTTAAATTCAGCAGACATGCCGTAAGCGTCCTGAGTCTGCTGCGTTTCGTTGTGCAGATCCATTAGTTCCGGCACGGCCATTTGCATCCGGGCCGCAAGTTCATAGTTAGTGATGACAGATTCTATCTGGTCATCGTGGCCATATTTAGCCAGAGTTTTCTGGTCCAGCATGCGAATCAGGTCCAGCTTGCGACGTTGCTGTTCGTCCGTTTTTTCTCGACGTTTAATGTCGGCTACGGGAGGGTCTGAATTTGCGAAGATCGATCCCTGAGAACTGGCGGGCAAAAAGCCGCTGCCAAAGTTATCCATGCCTCCCGGAGGAATCAAACCGCCATTCAAAATAACGTAGTGCGGCAGATCGTGGCATTCGGTCCCCAGTCCATATCCAAACCAGGCTCCCATGCTGGGCCGACCCTGTTGTCCGTGTCCCGTGTGCAAAAAGTAATTTGCGTTTGTGTGTTCAGGAAAGTTCGACACCATCGACCGTACCACCGCCATGTCATCAACATGTTGTGCGACGTGCGGAAACAGGTCGCTGACAGGAGTTCCACATTGGCCGTACTGTTGAAACTTCCACGGACTGGCCAGCGTGTTGCCGATGTTGTTGAACTGAGTTGGTTCCGTTTTTGTTGGGAACGGTTTTCCGTTTTGTTTCTCGAGTTCCGGTTTCGGGTCGAACGAATCCACCTGAGAAACTCCGCCGTCCATATACAGAAAAATCACGCTCCGCGCTTTCGCATCGAAATGTGTTTTTTTTGCGGCCAATGGATCGCCCGTAGCATCCGCCTGAGCTTCTCCCAACAACCCAGCCAGAGCTGTTGTGCCAAATCCCATGGCGCACTTTTGCAGCATGTCTCGACGCGAACCGTTTGTTCGCAGGAAATTTCGACAATGATGTTGCAGCATAAGTTGTCCTGAGTTTCCGGAGATGTTTAGCAGTACTAATGTATTTCTGATATCGCGACAACGATAGCTCGTTGCTGCCGGAAGCGGTCCCAAAATCGCTCCGGCAAACTTTTCAACACAAGCACGACGCGTGAGCCAGGGAATTCGGCAACGGCTGTATTCACTCGCTCGCACCGCGTGCTTATAAATTTGCGGGTTAGGACCGCCTCTCACGACTTCGTGTACCAGCTAACTATTTCATTTGATGCGAGCGGCAACGCACTGGTTCTGTGCCTGTCAGTTCCGTTTTATCGAAGTGTCCTATTTTCGTGCGGCACGAACTTTACCATTGGAACAATTTGACAACCGCCCGCAAAAAATGACTCACCCCAGTTTAGCAAACGAAAGAATCGCATACCAGAAACGCTTTGCAAACCGGTATTAATCCGTGTCAATGGCCGTTTTGCCCTGCCAGCCGGTTGATGGCGTTGATTAGTGGTGTGCGGCAGTGACACGTCCCGAGTTGCCGGCTGTGTGGCATGCGACCACTTTGTGACGCCGATTTGCGGAGTGACGGCGGAAGCTGGATTTAGCATTCGATTTGCCATGTTGTTGGATCTGTGCGGCGAACGTTTTGGAAAGTTGACTATTTTCCTTCACGGGCAGAGCACTAGCCCGGATATTGTATACGTTTGGCCTGACAGTTGACCGCTGGGTCTGGCGCGAAAACCTTGAGTGCGTTATTTGTTGGAATTCATCGCAACACCCACTCTCCGCCGCAATGTTTTCTCAATGACAGCGCGTCAACTATCAAACAACTATCGGCCAGTGCTCGGCCGACTTGGCCGGCAGTCGGTTGACGTCGACTGC
>JBDNFN010000075.1:0-33178 GCA_041689795.1 Fuerstiella sp.
ACCCGAAATCCTTTGTTGGGCCACGAATTGGATTGACTCACAACACTCAATACGCGGAATCCAGCAGGGTTTTCGGGTGGTTCTGCCGTTTCAACCAAAAATCTTCGCTTGTTCTGGGCCTAGTGTTTTAATTCGCTGTGGAACTGCGGCGTGTGCCTTGTTCCTGTTATTTGTCGGCGGTTGAATTTTCGCCGTTTGGCCGTTACGTTTCCAGGCAGTGAACTGCTCGGTTTACAAACTGTTTCGTTTGTTTTTGAAATCAGGTTCTGCCATGCGATATACCTTTCTAACGATGTCGGCTGTTGCGGTGATGTGTTCCGCACTTCAGGCTGCCGATGCGCGTCCGAATATTCTGTTTATTTTCACAGATGACCACGCGGCTCATGCAATGAGTTGCTACGGTTCCAGAATCAACACTACGCCGAATCTGGATCGCATTGCCAATGATGGCATGCTGTTTACCAATTGCTTTTGCACCAACGGAATCTGCGGCCCAAGTCGAGCTGTGATTCAAACGGGAAAGCACAGTCACGTAAATGGTTTTATGACTAACGGTAATAGGTTTGATGGTTCTCAGCAGACTTTCCCTAAGATTCTGCAGAAGGCTGGATATCAAACAGCGGTCGTTGGCAAATGGCACCTGGCAACAACACCTCAGGGCTATGACTATTCGGAAGTGCTTGTCGGGCAGGGGCCCTATTACAACCCGCCGATGTTATTAAACGATAATCCGAAGCCCGTGAAACATGTTGGCTACACAACGGACATCATCACTGATTTGGCGTTAGACTGGCTGAAGGAAAAACGCGACACCGATAAGCCATTCATGTTAATGTATCAGCACAAGGCGCCACACCGCAACTGGCAGCCGGGGCCAAAGCATTTGAACATGTACGACAACGTTGAAATTCCGGAACCGGAAAATCTGCTGGACGATTGGTCAGGTCGCGGCACGGCAGCTCAGACTCAGGACATGAGCATTCGCTCCACCATGACGGCAGGTGACTTAAAACTGGTGCCACCCGGTGGGCTCACACCTGAACAGCTTGAAGTCTGGAACAAAGCTTACGAACCGAAAAACAAGGCATTCCGGGAAGCAAAGCTGGAAGGCGATGATTTGATTCGCTGGAAGTATCAACGTTACATTAAAGATTATCTGCGCTGCGTCGCATCGGTTGACGACAACGTGGGCCGTGTTCTGGACTATCTGAATCAATCAGGTCTGGCTGAAAATACGGTTGTTATCTATTCGTCAGATCAGGGATTCTATCTTGGCGATCACGGCTGGTTCGATAAGCGGTTCATGTATGAAGAATCGTATCGCATGCCGTTCTTTGTTCGTTGGCCGGGCAAAGTAAAGTCTGGCACGGTAAATCACAATTTGGTTTCGAATCTGGACTTTGCCGAGACGTTTCTGGATATTGCCGGAGCGGAAATCCCAGGCGACATGCAGGGGAAAAGCCTGAAGCCGCTGGTTCTGGCTGGACCGTCGGACGAGAGTAATCTTACTCCACCACCAACTTCGATTTCGTTTAACCGAAGTCTGGTGAATTGTACTCAACCGAATTTTCGCGATGCACTGTACTACCACTACTATGAATTCGATGCAAACCGCAAGACACCTCATATGGTCCGCCGACACTACGGTGTTCGTACGGGCACGCAGAAGTTGATTCACTTCTATAATCTGGACGAATGGGAATTCTACGACCTTGAAAAAGACGCTCGCGAAATGCGAAGTCTTTACGACGATCCCGAGTACGCCGCTACCATCGCGAAGTTGAAGGTTCGCGTTGCCGAATTGCAAAAGCAGTACGAAGTACCTGACGACAAAGGCAGCGTTCCTGCAGATCCACCATCAATGAAGCAGCAACCGGACGCTGCGAAGCCGGCGCGTAAGAATCCAAAGAAAAACAAAGCCTGAGCGGCAGAGATGGATCGATAGTCGGCGCCCGGTGGCACAACATCAGATGCAGCAGCAGCCCGTTCTCAAACAGAGGACGGGCTTTTGCGTTGGGTGAATGGACTGAGGACTGGCGACAGGATGGACTGGACGGGTGCCGGCGACGTGTTTTGTAATCGGCCTACTCAGCAGGTACTGGTGGGCGATGTCGTTCTATCTGAGCTTTGAAGTCGCCAAGACTGTGCCAGTACATTGGCTGATTCAGATCCACCGTTGCGATTGCGGCAGTGCCCCATTGCTTTGCCTGCGAAAGAACACTCCCATCCTGACCGTAGATCCCCGTGATCATCCAGTTACTGGAAGCGTCTGTGTAAGTGCTGCTGGCGACATAAACGTGATTCTCACAGGCGCGAGCAGCTCCTAATATAGGATTACAGCCCCACACGGGCCATGCAATGATTTCGGCTCCGTTTTTTGTCAGTTCACGAGCAACTTCGGGGAAGAAGCCGTCATAACAAACCATCATGCCGACCTTGCCGAAGCTCGTTTGAAAGACAGGGTAGTCAGTGCCGGGAGTAATACCACCTTCGATCTCGCCGCGAGGAAGTGCGACCTTTCTATATTTGCCGATGATGTTCCCATTCGGTCCCAGCAGCACGGCCACGTTGTACAGCAAATGCTGATCTCGTTCGATCAAACCTGCCACGATATGCGTCTTGTGCTGTTTTGCCAGCTGACCAAAGTAATCAGTGGATGGCCCGGGGATAAGTTCCGCGCAGTCAGCGAAGTCTTTGCCGGTGTTGTAATAGGTTAACGTTTCTGGCAGCACAATCAGGTCGACTTTCTGGTGCGCTGCGTCCGCGATCAATGGTGCAAACTGTTCACGCTTTTCTGCCGGAGTTTTTCCTTCGCGCGGCTGATAATGAATTGCGGCGATCGTTACGGTTCGAGGCGGTAGCGGTTCAATTTGTTTGAAGGCGATATCAGTCCATTCGATTTGTGAATTCGGGGGCCCCCATCGAAAATGCAACTCCACGTTTACTCGAGTGGCCTTTTGCGGGACGCGATAAGTTCCATCAACCATCGTCCAGCCATCAACTAAGGCAGTGTCGGCCGGGAATTCAGGCTCGGCTCGCGGAGTTTCGCCGGGGCGATACGAAGAAAATACGGGTTCGTCTCGAAGCACGGGCTTGTTTTGTTCGTCAAGCCAGACAAGTCTCACGGCCGCCGCCTGTCGTTGTTCGGAATGTGTCATTCCGGTCGCCCTTCGGCGTGCCGTGAATCGATAGTGCTGCCCGGGTTCGGCTGACAAAGTTGCCTGCCACCACCCGTTCAGACCCGGACGGTCATCCGCTTTCAGAATCAGGCTGGCACCGATGTTGTTTTCAAAAATAGGGCGAATTTCGTCTCGGGGCGATTTGGACTTCCATTCAATACCGGCCCCCTGGCAGATATTGAGCCAGGGACAGGTCATCAGAGAAAGGCACAGCGTGATACTGATCTGTGTGAGTAAAATGGGGTTTGTCTTCATCGCAGACTTCCAGGTGGCCGGATAGAGCGAAAGTGTTTCGAACGAGTTGGTTATGTTGCCAATCTGCCGGCCGATTCACAACCGTGAGTCTTCCTGCTGGCACAGCAAACTTTCAGCAGAGTCATTAAGCGCAGTGTCAAAAACATGTTCCACTTTGGAATTCATTCAAAAGTAAATTGATGAGACATTCGGACGAGAAGTGTTTCATCGTTATGCTGCTGCGGCATGAATTTATTATTTTTCGTTCCAGTGTGTGATTGAAAGTTTGGAATGTCTGTCGCCGATTCCGTGCCTGTTCCGTCGATTATTCGCAATCGCAAAATTACCGGAATGTCGGCCGTGCTGCTGCCGTTTGCGGCAGATCACAGTGTGGATTGGAAGTCGTTCGATTTGCATGTTGAACGCACACTGGCTGCGGGGCTGATTCCGGCCGTGAACATGGACACCGGCTATGTCAATCTGCTGGACGAATCCACAAAAGCGGAAGTACTGCAGCGGACTCAGGCTATTGCCGCTGGAAAACAGTTTGTTGCCGGCGCGTTTCTGGCGGATGAGCCGGGTGCTAAATTTGACCTCGATGAATACAGTCGTCGGATGCATGACATCGAAGCGGCGGGTGGCGTGCCCGTGATTTTTCAATCTTACGGCATGACTCAGCAGAGCGACGCAGCGATTGTTGAGTCGTATCAAAGTATTGCGACACGTTGCAACCAGTTTGTCGGCTTCGAACTGGGAACCGTGTTTCTGCCATTTGGCAAGGTCTATTCACTGGACGTGTATCGTGAGCTTATGCTGATCGGCAACTGTATTGGTGCCAAGCACTCTTCGTTGCGGCGAGATCAGGAATGGCAGCGACTGGCGTTGCGGAATGAAGTTCGCCCTGACTTTATGGTGTTGACCGGCAATGATCTGGCGATCGACATGGTGATGTACGGCAGTGACTATCTATTGGGCCTGAGCAGTTTCTGTCCGGACTTGTTTGGAAAACGCGATGCCATGTGGGCTGCGGGAGATTCTGATTTTTACCAGTTGAATGACATAATGCAGCATCTGGGATTTTTTGCTTTCCGCAGTCCGGTTCCGGCATACAAGCACACTTGTGCTCAGTTTTTGCATTTGCGTGGCATGATTGAAACCAGCCTGACACATCCGAAAGCGATGGAGCGTCCAAACAGCGACGTGCCGATTCTGGCAGCGATCGTCGAGATGCTGGCAGACTACGGTGAAGGCTAATCAGAATAGTGCATGACCATCGACTTGCTGCTACCGAAATTTGGTAGGTCGTTCCTCTTTGTGACTGTCCCGCGGTGTTTTTTCGGGCAGCGCCGCGAAGTCCTTTGACTGATTCCTGGTGTGTTCGCAGTATTCCTCGGCGATGTTTGACGCCAGATGGCTTTACGTGCTGCAAATCTTTGCCGGCACATCGGATTAACCGCGCAATACGATACGTTTGCCAGATGTGTCATATTCGGAATGCAATGTTCGCGGCAATGATGGTTTGCTGTTAGCCCTTGGTGGTTAATTCACAACACTTTGTTGCGAAACGGCATGAAAATCTAGCAGGACTAAAGTGCAGCGAGGGGCATCTTGCAGCATGGCAAGATCCTTTGTTTACGCTCCACCATGCGTTGCACGCACTGTTCGGTGAAAGTCTCACGAAATTCAGACATGCGGGGAATCCCGCTCTATATTTCACGCAGGAACTGAAAAAAACTTCTGCGATTTGGCGGAGTCGCTTCTGACCATGAGAACGATTTCGAACAGGTACAGTCGACGATGAAAATTACTGCAACAAAACCGAAGAACAAAAAGCGTGGCACAACGCTGGTTGAAACGGCTGTTGTGCTACCGGTCTTCTTTACGGTTCTGTTTGCCTTCATCGAATTCGGCCACTGCTTCATAACGATTCACACGATAAATTCGGCCGCTCGTCGAGCAGCTCGAGTCGGCGTGGGGGAAAACCGGACCAGTGCTGAGGTGAAGCAACTTGCGAAAGACGTTCTTGGTTCTGCGATCAATGCAGATCATGAAGACATCCGTATCTGGGTAAAGGCCGCCAGCGTGTTTGATGACGTATCCGTTGATGCGTCACAGATCGACTATGAGTCTCTACCGGATGTGGAAGTGAATGACCTGGAGTCGCACTCACTATTCATTGTTCGAGCGCAGGTGCCCTATTTAAACGTTGGGATTCTTGGGCCGCGCTGGGTTAGCAGTTTGAATTTGTATGGTCAGTCTGTGATGAGAAAAGAGTAGTAATTTCCATGAAGAGTTTACCACTTACGTCGACACGAAAAATATTGTGCCGTCGCCAGGGTGTGGCCGCGCTTGAGGCGGCCGTTGTACTGCCAATGATGTTGATTCTTGTGCTGGGCACCATCGAAATGGGCACGGCTTTGCGAGCCAGCACCATCATGCAATCGGCGGTGCGTGATGCGGGTCGTCTGGCAAATATGCGGTGGTCTGAAGTAATTGATGAAGGCGACACACCGAATGCAAAAATCGAACGCGACCTGCGAAATTCCGTGACGGCATCTGGTCTTCCGGGCGACGACTTGGTAGTCACATTGACTTATGCGTAAGGTGGCAGCCTGGGCCAGACGTTTGATATCGCGGACGAAGAAAATGAGTTGCAGATGGTCCGCATTAAGCTGGACCTGCCGTATTCGTCCATCAGTCTTTTTCCGGTGCGTTACATGTCTGGAAAGTCTATATCTGCTTCTTTAGTAATGCGAGCCGGCATCGCGGGCGGGTTGTCTTAATAAATTACACCAGTGATGTTCACGACGGGCGATTGCCTGGTCGTGGCATCCGGAACAGATTAGATTATAGATTTACCTCGCGGGGGTATTTATGAAAAAGTCAATATCGTTAAGTGCTTTCAACGATCTGCGAAAGCACTGTCGAAATGGGGTCTTTTTCGTTCTGGCGATCATCAGCCTGATGGCGGCGATGACTTTCGTGGGAATGTCGGTCGATCTTGGGATGATCACCGTCATACAGACTCGGATGCAGTCTTCTGCGGATGCTGCGGCTTTGGCGGCGGCTCAGGAAATTGTGGTAGGCATTCGTGAAGCGGGCGAACAGGGTGAGACTAATGTTCAGGCAGTGCAGTCGATTGCTGTGGCAGTTGCTCGAGCTATGGCAGAAAACGTCTGTCAGATGAATGGATTCTTTATTGAGCCCAGCACCGATGTGGAACTCGGACATCGGTTGCTTGCTGAAGACGGAGTCAGCTACGTCGAAACATGGGGGGCGCCACCGTACAACATGGTGAAGGTCGTAATTCGGAAGACAAATGCCGATTCGACCAAACCTGACGCGAAGCTGCTGCTTATCTTCGCGGCTGTGATGGGCGAACGTGCTCATTCAATCACCACCAAAGCTGTGGCCTTTATTGAATCGCGCGATATCGTTGCGGTGCTGGACTATTCCGGTTCAATGGCATTCGACAGTCAGCTTCGTTCCGATACTGTGAATCGGATTGGTCTTTTTGCGGTTGAAAACGGGCTGGACGCTATTTGGAACGCATTGGCTGATTCGGATGTGCGATTCAGCGACAATGAGTCGATTTCGAAATTTCCTGCGTCCGGGTTCTGTAGCCTGGATTCATACGAAGGCACGTATATCAGCAGCAGTCCGTCAGATACAGTGCTTGAACAATTGGGGATCTACACGCCCGGTGAAAACTACTGGGATTCGTGGGACTACAGTAGTTCCGGCGGCGGCCGTTACGAGACTTCGAACAAGATTGGCGGATACTATTGGCGGAAAGACGTTGGTGGATCTTTGAAGCGCCGGTCCAAGTCCAAGGGTAGTTGGTCAGACGTTTCCGAGACATCCTTTCCCGGCTACTTCCCGTCTGCAGAAGCCACTTGCATTCCGTTTCCACAGGAACGGAAGAATGCGTAAAGGTATGCCAGACGCAGATACCAGCAAGAGCTTTGGGGGTAGCGATGTTAGCTACGTGAGCGGATACAGCCTGAACAGCTATGGCTATCAGAAAAAGTACGGTTACCGCACGCTGATGCAGCACTTGATCAATTCGCGATTGTCGAACGACACCTGCGAAGATCTCTGGCGAGCTCCGGTTTATCCGCATCATGCAATGAAGCAGGGGGTAACCAAACTAGCAACGTTTCCTGACAACCTTGGGTATGGCGACCCGTTGGGACTCGTAACGTACGCCACGACGTCGCGTATTGAAACGGGGCTGACGGATGACGGGGCCGGCGTGATTGTTGATCTTGGTGACGAATTTCTAACCAACAGTGTAATGGACATTGACACAATTCAGCGACACAAGCCGCCTGGACACTACAACAGTTCGACAGGTATTGGTTACGGGTTGGAAGATGCGAAAGACCTGCTGGACGACGAAGGCCGTTATGGTGCCCAAAAAGCCATATTATTGATGACGGACGGTCAGTCGAATCAGTATCCGAGTGGATTCGATAGCAACGATTTGCCTTCTGACTGGAACTGGAACGAAATTACAGACTTCGACGGCGATGGCACGGCCGACCTGATTATTGACAATAATTATACCAGCGGTGGCAACGGAGACGGTAACTGGCGAGCGGCATTGCACTCTTTTGTGCGAGCGAAAGAAGCATTCGATGCGGGTTACATTATCCATGCCATTTCTTTAAGTGATGGAGCTGACACCACGCTGATGTCGGCCATTGCTGAGATGTCCGGCGGCGAATACGTGCACATTCCATCGGGCACTTCAAATGAAGAAATCGAAGCTGATCTTGAGGCAGCGTTCGCTGTGCTTGCAGGTCAGGTTCCGCCAGCCCGACTTCTTCATAATGAAGATTAGTTAGACGGTAGGGATGGCCACCATTATATGGATCAAAGGCGCAATTATCGCGCCTTTGATCTGTTTGCATGCCAGAACATAGTATGAAAAGATGCATCACCCAGACTTTAGGACGAAGTGGGACGGCAACCGTTGAGGCGGCCGTGACTTTACCGCTGTTGCTTGTTCTGGTTTTTGGCTCGATCGAAGCGTCGAACGCCATCTTCCTGAAGCAGTCCATGACCATCGCTGCATACGAAGCTGCGAAGGCTGCGTCCGCTCCGGATGGAACAGACGAATTCGCAAGTGTTCGCTGTGCTGAGGCATTGGCTGTGCGAAACATCAACACATTTGACATAACGTTTTCACCCAGCAACATCGATATCAATACTCCTCGCGGCAGTCGAATTTCCGTTACGGTAACGCTGGATGCAGATTCAGCAGCAGTCGGGCCCCTGTGGGTATTTACGGGAAAACAACTGACTAAGAAAGTGGAAATGGTGAGGCTGTGAAAACGACACCTACCGAACGATCTGTCATTTGTGCGTATCTGCAAAATCAGTTACGTAACGAACGTAGAGGCGTTGCTGCAATTCTGATTGTCGCGATGCTGTTCGTCTTTATTGTGACGGCAGCACTAACTGTGGATATTGCTTACATGCAGTTGATCCGCACAGAACTGCGAGCCTCCACGGACGCTGCGGCCAAAGCCGGCGCAGAAGCTTTGACTCGCACAGAAGATCCCAACGAAGCCATCTTAGCCGCGCAAACGTACGCCGCTCTCAACTCTGTGGGAGGTCAGCCGTTCCAGATCGCTCCAAGCGACGTTAGGTTTGGGCGAGTGAAGCTGGCCGAGTCAGGACACTGGGAGTTTGATGACGGGGCTACTCCCTCCAATGCTGTGAATGTAGTCGGCCGCATCAGCGATGATTCAATCACGAAGTCCATTCCGCTGTTCTTCGCACCTGCTCTTGGTCATGACAATTTCTCTACTGCACATTCAGCAACGGCATCTCAAGTGGACGTCGAAGTCTGCCTGGCTTTAGACCGTTCAGGATCGATGCTGTTTGACATGAGTGGTGAGAGCTACGTATATCCGCCCAACAATCCACGTCTCTCGAGCTTTACGGACTGGGGAACGGTGTGGCAAAATCATCTTTCAGCGCCACATCCGACAGCAAGTCGCTGGGCTGTTCTTGCAAATGCCGTGAACCTGTTTCTTGACGAAGCGGGTCAGTATGTTCAGCCACCGCGAGCTGCGTTGGTGACCTGGGGAGACAGCTACACAATGCCGATTTCACCATCGACATATTATCCCTCCGTTGCGACGGATGTTGACCTGCCTCCCAGCAATACTGACGACTGGGTCTCGAACGCGCAGAACATTACCAACAGTATCGCTACAAGAAATGAGCTGCCTATGATGGGGGGCACAAACATGTCAGCCGGTATTGACAGATCCGTCGCGGTGCTTACAGGTCCTGACGCTTCGAGTCTGGCCAATAAAGTGATTATCCTGCTTTCGGACGGCGTCTGGAATGCCGGACGTGATCCCCTGGATGCTGCTGGCGACGCTCGCGATCTGGGCATTGTTATTCACACTGTCAGCATGTTAAGCACGGATGCCGAAACGCTGGAAAGCGTCGCAGATATTACAGGCGGGAATTTTTACTCTGCTACCAATTCAACTGAACTCAGAGCAGCCTTTTACGAACTGGCAAGAACACTTCCAGTTGTCTTAACGGATTAGGCTCAAGATGATGAATCGACGACAACTGCAATTCAAATCACCGAATCAGGTATCGGAACGGTCCGGTACACTGACAGTGGAATTTGCACTGGTTTCGCAAATTATTTTCCTGCTGTTCTTTGGTTGCCTGGAACTCACCTCGTTGAATCTGATGCGTCATACCGCTGGAAATGCGGCCTACGAAGCCGCTCGAACGGCCATTGTGCCCGGAGCGACTGAGGCTCAGGCCAAGCAAAAGGCACTTGACCTTTTGCAGGCGGTGGGAGCGACGAAGAACATCACCATTGAATTTACAGTCACGCCTGACAAAGTTTCTGTCTACATTAATATCCCGGTGAAAGACAATTCCTGGGGGCTCGCTCGTTTTTCCGGTTCGTCGACAATTCGAAAAGGGTGCGTGCTTTCTCGCGAACTGTAGCGGTTACGCGAAGTTGATTGCCGCAAACACAGACAGCCATTGAGGACGGCCCCAATGGCTGTTTGAATTTGGTAAATCACCGTTGCAGTCCATGAGAGATAAGTGGCCGGCGGCATCTGAAAGTCCTGGGGCTTACGCTTCTGCAGCGGCTCGCATTTTTTCCAGCCCCAACGTCGCAACTTCCAGCGGGTCCAGTTCCCAGAACTCCGGGCGGAACAGTTCCAGCGACAAAAAGCCGGAGTATTCAACCTGCCGCAGCAGGTCGCAATAACGTTTCAGGTCGATGGCGCCATCGCCCGGCATAACACGATCCGGGTCGCGCTGTGTCTGTGGAGCCGGTTCCGGCGGAGCATCATTGAAGTGCGAAATAGCGATTTGATCGGGCGACAGTTTTGCAATCGATTCCATACCGCCGAGGCCGACGTAACAGTGAAACGGGTCCAGTACAATGGAGGCGTTTGGGTGAGCACTTCCGACCGCAATTTCAATGGCATCGTCGATTGTCCTGATATCTTCGACAAATCCAAGGTACTCGAACGCCGGTCGTACGCCGAACTGAACTCCTAGTTGTAGCAGTTCGTGATAATGGCGTTTGCCTAGTGCTCGGTCGGCTTTGCCATGGGGTGGCCCTGATACTGTAAATGCGGCTCCCACGGCGGCCGCCTGTTCCAGCTTGTGTTTGGCGATGTCCATGGCTGCTGCGTGTTCGGACCCGGCCGGTTGAAACCAGTCTTTCATGTGAATCGTCGTCGGCACTTTCAGGCCATTGTCGTCGACGCATTTCCGAATATCCTGAATCGAACCGCCTGCTTCGACGTATGCGTCGATATCGTCGTGCCACAGTTCGATACCGGTGTAGCCAGCTTTGGCGGCCACCGCAATCTTCTGCAATACCGGCGTTGTTTTGATTGTGCTGGAATTGAGGCTGTACTGAAATGACGTCATGAAAGCTCACAAATTCAAGTGGATGGAAAATACCGTGCTGTCGCGGCTAGGATTAACGTCTGACAATGCACAACGATTTTTAGCATACCGATTCGCTGTTGGATTCTCATCCCACCACAATAAGGTTCTGTCATGAACGTGTTGATATATGTTGGCAATCATCTGCCGCCCGTTGTGCTCTGCATCTTAGTTATCAGCGGGCATCTATTCGCCGACGACCAGGTGACGACGGTTGCTGGAACGGAAGTTGCCGAAGCCGGGTGGGTGAAGCACACGATATTTGAGGGCGAACATTGCAACACGGCGGTTGCAGCAGACTTTACCAAAGACGGCATCATTGACGTTATTGCCGATGCGGGCGGTGGCGGCGTGACTCGATTGTTTGCCGGACCAGACTGGAAAGAAACAATCATCGATGCCAATCACGATGGCGGATACATTCACAGCGAAACCTTCGACATCGATGGTGACGGCGACGCGGATTACATCGGAGCTCGCTATAACCCGGGTCTGATTATGTGGTACGAACAACCTGATCAACCGCTGACTCAGAAGTGGACTCGCCGCCTGATCGACAATCAGGTGCACGGAATTCATGGAGTCATAAAAGGCGATGTAGACAATGACGGACGGATGGATCTGCTGGCTACGAGTGCCCAGCCACTGGCTCCGTTTCCAAATTCGCTGGCGTGGATTTCCGCTCCGAAAAATCCGCGATCAGCTGATTCGTGGTCTCGCCACATATTTGCTGACCGAGACGCGCCGGGGCTGACTCATTATCTGGGCTTTGGCGATATCAACGGCGACGGACGTCCTGATGCGGCAACCGGCGCCAAAGGCGGGCCTCAGGACCCATCCGGCACAGGCGAATGGTTTGCATGGTGGGAAGCTTCTGCAGATCCCGGCGATGTCTGGGAGAAACATCTTTTGCCTGGTGTGCATCCAGGGGCAACCAACATTCATCCGGCCGATATCAACGGCGACGGAAAAACCGATCTGCTGGCTTCGCGAGGTCACGGAAACGGCGTGATTTGGTTTGAAGCTCCGTTGTGGAATCAACATACAATCGACGCCGATATTCAGGAACCACACTGTCTGCAGGTGTTGGATATCGATAACGATGGAGACATGGACGCGGCCACTTGCGCCTACGGCAGCAAGTTATGCGTGTGGTACGAAAACGATGGCACCGGCCATTTTGTGCGGCACGTTGTCGGAACCAATCAGGAGGCTTACGACCTCCGGGTTGTCGACATGGATCAGGATGGCGACATGGATTTTCTGGTCGCCGGTCGTCAAAGCAAAAACGTTGTCTGGTACCAGAACCCCGCCCTCCAGTAGCACCAACCTGCCGGTCAGAATTGATCCGCAAAACTTCCTCGAGGTAACGATGTTTCATTCAAAAACTGTTGCAACAATATTCAGTACTCTTATTTTGACCTCTACATCTGTCTTGCACGCAGATAACTGGACGTCGTGGCGAGGCCCCACCAGCAACGGCATTTCGACCGAATCCAATTTGCCGGTGGAATGGTCCAAAGATAAGAACGTCGCCTGGCGAATTCCGTTGCCGGGTCCTGCCGGAGCGACGCCCGTTGTCTGGGAAGACCAGATCTTTCTGACGTCCATCGACGGTGAAAGTCTTCTACTGATGTGTTTTGGGACGGATGGAAAAGAACAGTGGCGAAAGGAAATTGGCAAAGGCAACAAAGATGTGCGGGGCGACGAAGGCAATTCCGCTTCGCCGTCTCCCGTTACTGACGGCAAATATGTCTGGGCCCTAATGGGTACTGGACAGATTGGCTGCTTTCAATTGGATGGCACTCCGGCTTGGGATCTCGACCTGCAGCAACGCTACGGCAGGTTCGATATCGCCTTTGGTATGTCGGCGACTCCGGTTTTACACGAAGGCCGTTTGTACTTTCAATTGATTCACGGCGATGGAAAAGCGGACACTCAGGAAGCGATGGTTGTCTGTCTGAACGCAGCTGACGGGAAAGAAATCTGGAAGACTGATCGTGTTACCGGAGCCGAGAACGAAAACGAGCATTCTTACGCATCACCCATGCTGTATAATTTTGGCGGCACGGCCTATCTGATTACTCATGGCGCTGACTATACCGTGGCGTATTCGTTGGAAGATGGAAAAGAACTATGGCGACTGGGCGGACTGAATCCGCACGATGACAAAGCTCGCAGCTATCACCCGACTCTTCGATTTGTGGCGTCACCTGCCGCCGCAGCCGGCATCATTATTTGCCCGACGGCAAAGAATGGTCCTTTGTTTGCCATTCGAGCTGATAAGTCGGGGGATCTGACTAACAATGCTGACGCCATGTGGTGGATGATCGATAAAAATACGCCCGATGTTCCCTCGCCCGTGATTGAAGGGGATTATGTTTACCTTTGCCGAGAAAGCGGTCAGCTGATGTGCATGAACCGTAAAACGGGCGAGGAAATCTATCACGAACGAACTCACAATCAGCGCCATCGGGCGTCACCGGTTCTGGCGGACGGTCACTTGTATCTGACTGCTCGTGATGGAAAAGTGACGGTTGTAAAAACTGGTCCAAAGTTTGAGATCGTCACTCAAAACGATACCAACGAAGGCATGTCAGCGTCGCCCGTAATTTCTAATGGGACAATCTACCTCCGCACATTTGATGCGTTGTGGGCTATTCGAAAGTAAGCCGCTGGCCGATTTTGGGTAGATGGTGCCGGCCTGACCGCTGCAACGCGTTGATGTTGCGTAATCGGGCCTTCTACAATCCGTGCGCTGTAGGATTTCCTCCGGCACGAAGAACGTCGTTCGCTTTGCGGACGACTTTTTCTTCGATGCCGCAGGCCGTCATGTGCTCGATGGTTTTATCGATGTCGTAGTGCACGCGTCGAAAGTTGACCACGCCGTCTTCTATGACTGCATAGGCTGCTCGAGCATCTCCGTCGCGAGGCTGGCCAACGCTGCCCGGGTTGATGACGCGTGTGTTGTTGACGGTCAGGTCCATGGGCACGTGAGTATGGCCGACGCAGACAAAGTCGACATCGACGTGTTCCAGCCGGGCTGCCCATTGATCCTGAACGTTGGCGATGTATTCGTCCATGGGGTCACGTGGAGTCGCATGGACCAGCAGAAAAGAATGATCGCCCAGAGTGATTTGCTGAGTGACCGGCAATCGAGCCAGCCATGTCAGTTGCGCATCATTAAGCACGTCATAATGGTGAGGTCGCATGGCAGTCGCCATACGGCGAAACGTCCCGCCAGATCGCACGGTGACTCGTTGTGCAACAGAGTGATCATGGTTGCCTCGCACACAATAGTCTGCGTTCTTTTGCAGCCATTCAATGCACGGCACGGGATCTGTGGCGTAGTCAACGACATCGCCCAGAAAAAGACAGGCGTCGAATTCTTCCTTGATTGCCGCCAGAGCTGGCCAGTTGGAATGAATGTCGGCGAGTAATAGAATTTTCATAACACGAATGTGCGAGTAGGATTCTCAATGCGCGACAGCCGGGTTTGGATTTCCCGTTGTTAGATCATCAAGTCGAGAATGGTTATAGAAAGCCAACAACGAGATCATTCTGAACCAACTCTGGGCAAAATGCACGTCTTGTTAGAAGGAAAGCACGATCAAATACGTGCGAACTGAATTGTTGAGGATGGTTGATATTTTGCCTTAGCGGAGAATCGTGGGGTTTTCTGGCTCCAGCCGCGTGTTGGACGCCAATGCGAGGCGATTGTCTGGATTTTGTTGCCAGGGATTTTCAACGCCTGGCGAATTGCTGCCACGACTTTGCAGTGATTGGCGTATTTTATTGCGTGTATGTTCGGTGCGGCGTATGCGTTCGATGCGCGGGATTACTTGCTGCCGCATAGTTGTGTTTTCGGTCGGTAGCTGGCTTTAAGGCCAGGCCGAAGGCTGTATAGGTGAATTATGTCAGACAGAGATCCATACCAGAATTCGATGGATGATGATTATCGGCAGTCGCCGTATCGTTCAGCCTATTATGCTCAGAAAACTTCGGGGCTGGCAATTCTCAGCGTATTGTCGGGACTGGCGTCGTTTCCGATGATGTGTCTGTGTTTTGTGTCAATTCCGTTTTCTGTTTTTGCCATCGTGGCCGGGCATATGTCACGAGGCATCGTGCGTGACACAAACGGGCAGCATTCCGGCATGGAGATGGCTACGTTCGGACTGATTCTGGGATACTGCAGCCTGTTTATAATGACCGGTTTTCTGCTATTTTCCCTTGTCGCTGGCGAACACAGGTCAACCAGTGTGACCACGGTTATTCAAGGATCCACCGAAGGCACTGTTCTGCTGGAACAGGCGAAAGCACAATTGCTTGGCGGTGTCGGAGAAGCTACCTTCGGAGTAAGCACAACGGACAGTGATGCCGATGCAATGTCACGGCACTATGTGGACACACTGCATGTTCTGGACGCAACGCACTTTACTGAAACCAACGCGTCTGAACATATTCCCAAACGAGACTATCGTGCCTTTGTGCAACTCAACAAAAACAGCGTCGCCTTTCTGTTGCTGGTGCCGGACTACAAACGTTTTACAGATTCCGCGCTCGAAGTTCTGCACGAACGCTGCTGGTTGATTGCTCAACGGACGGTGGATGACGTGCTTCCGGAAAACGTCGATCTGGCCGTCGCGATCTATTCGGGTGAGGGTGTAAGAAAAGTGATGGTCGGTAAAACGCAGCGTTCCGGACCGGCAAAATCAGGACTTAGGAATGCCGATGTATCAGAAAGTGTTCTGAAAGACTTCTTCCTGCTGGCGAAAAACTTTTCAGGAAAAAAAACGCCGGACAAGCCTGCTGTCGATTCAAAGATCGACGCCAAAGATCCGGGCGAAGTTCAGTTACCTGCTGAAGCGGATTGATTTTCGTTAAATGCAAAATCCCGTGAATCCACGCGCCAGACGTTCGGACATTTACGAGCGGATGCCATAGAATTCACCTCACGCTTTTTGGGTTGCGGTGAAAACTGGTAATGCGTAAATCAGTTCACTCGAGAGCTCTAACGTCAGATTTGCGATCGCGAGCGTCCCGAGCGCTTCAAAGGATTTTACAGCAATGCCATCACTGGTTGTTACGTTGATTGGACCGGACCGTCCCGGTTTGGTCGGAACAGTTTCGGATGTTGTACGTCAGCATGATGGCAACTGGCTGGAAAGCCGTATGTCGCACCTTGCCGGTCAATTTGCCGGAATCGTCAGGGTGGATGTAGCCGATACCAACGCTAAAAATCTGGTTTCTGCATTGGAAGGTCTTAGCAGCCAGGGTCTGAAAGTCGTTACCGAACTGGATTCCAGTGCGGGCGCGGCAAGTGCAGTTGGCGTGCTATGGCATTTAAGTGTTGTGGCAAATGATCGTCCGGGAATTGTTCGAGAAGTCACTCAGGTTCTGGCCAGCCACTACGTGAATGTGGAGGAACTCACAACGGAATGTTCCAACGCTCCGCTGGCCGGTGGGAATATTTTCCGAGCGACTGCGAAAGTCCGTTTGCCCGAAGGCATGAGCGTTGATCTTCTGCAGGACGAATTGGAACGCATCGCAACCGACCTGATGATTGATCTTACGCGTGACGGAGATGACGATTAATTTCGCGGCGTCTACGTGAGGGTTCTGGCGTTGCGTTTGTTGATACTGCTCGAGTGTTACGCTCGATCAATGGGAAACGGAATAACATTCCGGATTTTCGCTTCGCCTAGCAGGCTCATGATAAGCCGATCAAATCCCAGAGCGACGCCCGAACAGTTTGGTAAACCTGCGTTCATTGCTGCCAGCATACGCCCGGCTCCGGGAAGCGTTTGTACTGCGTGTTCGCAGCGACTTGTATTCTGCTGTTCGTCGCGTCGTTGCAGTTCGTTTGCATTTGTGAGTTCCTGGTAACCGTTGCAAAGTTCCAGGCCGTTCAGATACAGCTCAAACCGACACGCTGTATGACTGTCGGTGGGATTCAATTGTGCCAAAGCGGCCTGTGATGCCGGATAGTCGTGCAGAAATTCCGGGTGGCCTGAACCCAGGAACGGTTCAACGCATTCCGCCAATAAAATATTCAACAGATCGTCACGACTGAATGTACTGCACGTTTGCGAATCAACGCTGGAATATTCGGCGGCCATAAGTCGAAGCTGTTCGGTTGTCAGGTCTAAAACGGATCGATCAGGCACCGACGAAACTATAGATCGAGCAAACGCGTCGGCGTAAGCGATGCAATCAAAGGGAGTGTCTAACAGCACGACGGCGGTCAATGATGCAGCATTTTCTGTAGCGGCGTCGGCGTTAAGGTTCGAGTGCACGCAGCGGACAAGCTCTTCAGTCAGCTGAACCTGATCCCGCCACGTCGTCCCCACACCGTACCATTCAATCATGGTGAATTCGGGGTTGTGTTTCGAACCGAATTCATGCCGCCGAAACGCACGGGTCACCTGGAAAATCGAACCACTTCCAGCGGCCAGCAGGCGTTTCATACCTGCTTCGGGGCTCGTTTGCAAAAACAATCTGTCGTCCGGTGATTGAACTTCAAACGGTTCTAAATGAGCGTCCACTACGATGTCGTGCGACAGCAGCGGAGTCTCCACTTCCAGATAGGTGCGTTGGCGAAAAAAATCGCGGATAGCGTCCAGCAGCGATGCCCGAAGCCGCAGCATGGGCATCGAGCACGTTGGTTGCCAGTCGTCTGGTTTCGAAAGCGGGATGTTCATCTTGACGTTATCGCGATTAGAGTCATGATGCCGCCACGGCTCGGACAGCTGAGGCAAGTCGCTTCATGCCTTCACAAAGTGCTTCCGCACCGAGTACGCCGAAGCTCAAACGCATTTGGTTTCGTGGGCGTTCTTTCCACGACGACGGATAGCACAGTTCGCCGGGAACATACATGACTTTGTCGACGTTGGTCGCTCGTTCAAACAGTGGGCTGGTAAAGCCTGTTGCGATGGATTCGGGAAGAGTCATCCACACATACAAACCGCCGTTTGGACGTAGCCACGAAACGCCTTCAATGTCGGAAAAGAATTCATCGGCGGCGGCCAGCATCGCGTCACGTTTAATTTTGTAACTTTGCTGCAGCCCGGCCACGTGTTGTTGATAGCTGCCCTGATTCAAGACGTCAGCCATAATATTCTGGCTAAAATGTGTGCTCCCGAAATCTTCGTTACCTTTCAGGTCAGACACGGCCTTGATCAGTTCTATCGGCAATACTCCGACACCCACGCGGATGCCCGGCGAAAAACTCTTCGAGAATGTTTGCGACAGAATGACGTGTTCTCGACCGCCCGTGAGGTAAGCGTCGTCGTAGGACCAGATACTTGGCATATCGGGGCCATCGTACTGGAGTTCTCGATAAGCCGCGTCTTCCAGAAGATAGATGTGATTTTTCTGCGACCACTTCTTCACAACATTCAGCAGTCGGGGGCGGCGTTCGTTGCTAACGCTGATACCGGCGGGATTGTCGTGATAGCTGACAACGTAAACCATTTTTACTCGATGCAACTGGCCTTCGTCGGCAAGTCGCTGCAATTCGGCGTCAAGGGCTTCCGGACACATACCGTCGCCGTCGGTTTTGACGGGAATTGTCGTTGCACCAACGCCGTCGAGCACACCGAGGTAAACGAAATACGTAGGAGCAGCGACAATGCAGATATCGCCTTCGTCGAAAATTGCCTGTGAAGCCAGGGCCAGCAACTGTTGCGAACCCGTGGTCAGCATGATTTGATTAAGCGGCAGCTGTGCGACGCGATCGCGATCACTTTCCAGGTCGGCCAGGTAGTTTCGGAAAACGGCTCGCAGTTCTTCAGACCCGGCGGTGGTTCCGTACTGCAGAATCGTTTTTCCAGAAGAACCTTCGGCTAGAAGTCGCGCTGCGGATTCTCGGACAAGCTGCACGGGCAGAGTCTGTGGATCGACAAACCCGGCCGCCAAAGACAGGCAGTCGGCATTTTCAAGGCCTTGTTGAATCAAAAAGCCGATGGCCTGCTCGGAAGCTCGGCGG
This sequence comes from Fuerstiella sp., assembly GCA_041689795.1. GTDB lineage: Bacteria > Planctomycetota > Planctomycetia > Planctomycetales > Planctomycetaceae > Fuerstiella. The sequence continues at coordinate 19,357 of JBDNFN010000075.1, forward strand.
GCCATTAACGCGGGGTTAAACGTGGTTTCGGTGGTGGTCATGAGTGCTCGGCCGGGGAAGTTCTGTGCAGAAGCATGTTTATAGAAGGAAAGCCGCCCTGGTCGACACCGATTCCGGGACTAACGTTCAATGTTTTCAGAACCAGGTGATGTACTCCTGATGAATGCTACGTTGTTGTCCGAAAGTTCGACTTTTACCGGCAGATCGTTTAGGGGCGGGACGGCTGCTTCCGCGTGAGGCCGATAGTGCCAGACGGTCGCCAGAATGGTTCCTGTCAGCATACAGCCGAATGTATACAGGACGCAGGGAATTACGGCGGGAGAATCGTCGCCGAACAGCTGTCGGGCTAGCACTATTCCGGCTCCGGCGTTTTGCATGCCAACTTCCAGCGTGAGTGCTCGCCGCATCGGTTCCGGCAATCGAAACGCCCGGCCGCCAAAGTAGCCAGCCAGATAACCGCTAGCGTTAATCGCAGACAACGACAATAAAAGATAGAAGCTGGCCTGCCCCAGTTCCGTGCGTTTGCCGGCGATGGCAATTGCAATAATGGCCATTATGGTAATGTTAGCAATCGTCGCTCCACCCAATTCTGCAACCGTGCGAAACGCTGCTGAAAAACGACTTAACAGATGGCCGAAAATGACCGGTAGCACGACCTGAGTCAGAAGCAGTTTCACGGCTTCCCATCCGTTGTAGTTGACATCGGCAGCAACTGTGAGCCACAGCGCCAGCGGAACCACAAGTGGTGACAGTAACGTGGCAGACGTTGTCAGGCTGACGGAATAGCTGACGTTACCTTTGGCGGTCAGTGTCAACACATTGGACGCCATGGCACCAGGGACACAGCCGACGATCAGGATTCCCAGAGCAATCTGCGGGTCGGGGTTCGTCACCTTCACCACCAGCCACGCCAGCAGGGGCATGCTGATATATTGAATCGTTGTGCCAATCAGCACCGTCGGCCAGCGACGCAAAATCAGATTCACTTCATCAATCGGCAACAGAGCGCCGACGCAAAACATGGTGACCACAATCAGGCGGTTGATCGCCGAACTTCCGACCGCCAAAAATGGGTCAAAAGGCAGCCCAAAATCCGGCCACACAAACGCAAGGGCAGAAGAGGTCACCAACCAAAACAATATGTATCGTTGCAGCATGTTTTCAGCAGTAAAGGTCGGTAAAGTGTGGCAAGTTAAGGAGTTGAGTCCAGACGTTCATTAATCAGCAAAACAGTCCTGTCCGTTATGTCTAATCAAAATGGTAAAGCGGCGAAACTGTGCCAGATGGCCGGCCTGAACGAATTTGCGGATCGGCGGCCCTAAAACGACTTCGAGGCACATTCCGGGACAGAATTCGCGTTGAAAGGCCTGTGACGGCTGAAGTTTGCGAGTAAAAACAAAGGTCTGGCCTGGTTAACGCCGTCGTTGGTCGAAAAACGCTTCGAACGGTGTAATATCGCACAGCGCCGAGTTCGCAATTGAAGGTGTCACGAGTAGCCACAATGAAACGGAATTCAAAGATACGACACTGGCTTAGCCAACCTGACTCAACATAGACAACGTGTTTTTATAACTAAGTATTGCTAATGCCCGGAAATTCTTTTGGACAATTCTTCCGCATCACGACGGCCGGCGAAAGCCATGGGCCGGGTAATGTTGTGATCATTGACGGTGTGCCTCCGGGCATCCCTATTTCTGTCGAAGACCTGATGATCGACATGGATCGTCGGCGTCCCGGCCAAAGTAAACTGACGACTCAGCGAAAAGAAGCAGATCAGCCGGAAATTCTGGCTGGTGTTTTCGAAGGTCGAACTACCGGAACCAGTGTGGCTATTCTGATTCGCAATACAGATCAGCGCAGTAGAGACTATGCCGACATCAAGGATAAGTATCGTCCGGGGCACGCTGACTATACGTATGATGCAAGGTACGGTTTTAGAGACTATCGTGGCGGCGGTCGTAGCAGTGCTCGCGAAACAACGGCACGCGTTGCCGCTGGTGTCATCGCGAAAAAACTGATTGCTCAGGAATTCGGAGGCTCTGTTGTTGGGTATGTTTGCCAGGTAGGCAGTATCAAAGCCAACATTGCGTCTCCTGAAGCCGTGACAATGGAACAGGTGGAAACGCTGCCTGATGGTTCGCCAAACATTGTTCGCTGCCCGGACTACAGCGCTGCAGAAAAGATGATCGAGTTAATCGATGCTGTTCGCATGGACACAGATTCCATTGGCGGAGTGTCTGAAATTGTGGCCAGCGGAATTCCGGCCGGGCTGGGGGAACCCGTCTTTGACAAACTGAAGGCCGATCTTGCCAAAGCGTTGTTTAGCCTGCCAGCCGTTCTGGGTGTCGAATATGGCATTGGCTTTGGCTGTGCGGAATTGCGAGGCAGCGAAAATAACGACATTTTCACCAGCGAAAATGGCACGATTACTACCAGAACTAACCGCCACGGGGGCATGCTGGGCGGCATCAGTTCCGGCCTGCCAATTGTTCTGCGAGCCGCCATTAAACCGACCAGCAGTCTGGCGAAAAAGCAGGACACAGTCACCAACGATGGTACCGCAACCATCATCAGCACCAAAGGCCGTCATGATCCTTGTTTGCTGCCTCGCTTTGTTCCAATGGGCGAAGCTATGGTGGCGATCGTATTGGCCGACCACTGGTTAAGATGGAAAGCCATTAGAGATGTTGCGCCCGGCTAATCGCAGCACTGCATTTCGTGAAATCACAGTTGTGTTACTTCGACGCATAAGCGTCATTCCGGTTTTATACAGAGAGCGAATCCAAGATGATTACAGTTGGCATGAACTATCATGTGATCGAAGGCAAGCAGCAGGATTTTGAAGACAAGTTTGCCGCAGTGATTGCAGCCCTGAATGCTGCAGAAGGCCACACCAGTTCAACATTATGGAAGGACGTGGCTGACGGAGCGTCGTACCTGATCACGAGTGAATGGAATGACGAAAACGCCTTCACAGAATTCATCCGCAGCGAAGCGTTCCGCGCTGTGACAAACTGGGGCAAAGAACAGATTCTGTCCGGCCGACCTCAGCATAAGATCTACAAGAACTGATGCCGGGTTGCTTTTGAATCGACATGGCGACGGGTCGGCTGAACACAGTTTCAGCCGATCCGTGACTCGATTTGGGAAAATGTTTACTGTTTTGCGAAACCGGTTGCTTTGATGGCCCTTCCGGTCGCCGCAGCACCATCGAACAGCGAACAATACAGTAATGTGGCTGCCTGACGGCTTAAAGTTGGAGTGTGTTTTTCGGGCATTCCAGTTTTTGAACATGAACGACTTTCGTCCGAAAAGACTTCCGACCCGGTGCGATACATTCAAATCCGTTGGAAACTTTGTTGATAGAAATTAGCTGTAATGTCTGATTTGAAACACACACTCGCTTCCGGTGCGACACCTCCGGAAGAACGTCACATCGATAAAGCCCGGATTGAAGCCGCTGTGCGTGAGATTCTTGCGGCGGTTGGCGAAGATCCGACGCGAGATGGGCTTAAGGAAACTCCGGCTCGAGTAGCACGCATGTATGCCGAAATGTTCGGCGGCCTGCATGTTGATCCCGGCCGCCATCTGCATAAAGTGTTTGAAGAAGAATACGACGAAATGGTGCTGGTTCGGGATATCTCGTTCCACAGCATGTGCGAACATCACCTGCTGCCTTTTATTGGAACAGCTCATGTGGGGTACATTCCTCGCGGTCGCGTGACGGGGCTCAGCAAGCTGGCTCGCGTCGTTGACGAGGTTTCTCGACGGCCTCAGGTTCAGGAACGCATGACGCACATGATCGCCGATCTGGTGGAATCGGAACTGGATGCCAAAGGAGTGATTGTTGTTCTGGAAGCCGAACACACGTGTATGACCATCCGAGGCGTGAAGAAACCCGGAGCACTTACCATCACAAGTGCGGTTCGTGGTTTGTTGAAGAATGATGCCTCAAGTCGCTCGGAAGCGATGGCTTTGATCAACAAGAAGTAGTAACCGGCTTGACGGTCCATTGCCATGATTGCTCTGTTCGTTCTGAAATTATCCGTTGGCATCACTTTGATGTGGTGGCTGATGCCTCGCAAAGACGTGACGGATGGATTCTTTAGAATTCAGATGAGACTTCTGCTGGGCTTGGCCGTGCTGTCTGTTTTGTTGCTGTCTGCCGATCAGACATGGATTGAGCCAGCAGCGGTTGGGCAGCCAGAATCTCAGCAGACTTCTTTGGTGACAACACCGTCCGCCGCGTCAACGGCAGAAGGTGTTTCAGTCGCAAAGTCGGTTGCCGGCAACATTCGCTTGATTCTAATTGCCGTCGCCATAATTTCTTATGCAGGGTCTATCTTCTGGGCGTTGGGACGCAGACTGCCGGGCAATATCTGCATCCATCTACTGACGGCGTTGAACGTGCTGGCCATGTGTCTGCATGCATGGCGGGTTCCGAACAGCGGTTCGGTAGCGCAGCAACTGCTGTCGGACTTTTCAACGGCGGCCGTTCTTGGTTCGGTCGTTACGGGCATGCTACTGGGTCATTGGTACCTGACGACTCCGACGATGAGTATTAATCCATTGTGGTGGTTCAACAAGGCGATTCTGGTTTCCGCAGGACTGAGAATGGTGGCGTCGCTGTGGGCGGTTATCGGATTCGGAGCGACCTCTGAATCGACTCAGCAAATCTGGCTGGGCATTCGTTGGGTTGGTGGCATTCTGGCACCAATGATCATGACAATTGTCGTTTGGCGTGTTTTGAAACATCGCAACACCCAGTCGGCTACGGGAGTTCTGTTTGCCGGTCTGATTCTGGTGTTCATGGGTGAAATGACGGCCACCCTGCTGGAACGCGACACGTTGATTCCCTTTTAGTTTTCTTGCACTGCCGCTGACTCGCTGTGGATGCGAATCAGCAGCTGAACCGTGACGGTCTGTCGGCTAAACGAAACCTTTGTTATGCAAATTATATTTGAGTGTCCAGTTTGCCAGAAGCGCGGGTCCTGCACGCCGCAACCTGCGCAGGCTGCCGTTCGTTGTGAATTCTGCGAATGGTCACGCGACGAGGGTGCGGAAGATTTTGACGGCGAATACTGCAAGCGATGTCGAGTCTGCGGCTGCAGCGATCTATGGCGTCAGAAAGACTTTCCACCGGGGCTTGGGCTGGCGTTTGTGGGCCTGGGCGGTTTGCTGAGTACAATTGCGTGGGCAAAGCATGAACCAAACTGGGCCCTGGGGATCCTGATGGGATTTGCATTGATCGACCTGTTACTCTACACCTTCATGTCCGACATGCTGGTGTGTTACCGTTGTCGGGCACGACATCGAAAAACAGCGATGCAGAATGAACACCCGGCGTTCAATCTGGAAGTCAGCGAACGCTATATACAAATGAAGAAACGACAGGACGAAGCGGAACAGGCCAGAAAATAATTTTTATAGCCGGTTTGTATCGGCTGCGTCTGGCGATTAAATCGGCCGGTGAAAATCGGTCTTCCAGAAACTTGGAGCAAAGTTTTCAACGTTGGACGAGCTTCGCAGACAGATTGCTGAAGACCTGACCGATTCGCTGGAAGGCGAACTGCGGACAGATGACGTTACGACGGCTTTGTATGCGACCGACGCCAGTCTTTACGAAATCAAGCCGCTTGCCGTCGCATTTCCGAAGCATACGGCAGACGTTGTTGCGTTGGCGATTTTTGCGTCCGACAACAAAATTCCGTTGATACCTCGTGGAGCCGGAACCGGACTTGCCGGCGGCTGCCTGGGATTCGGAATTGTCGTCGACTTTTCTCGCCACATGCATCAGTTGCTGCGCATTCAGGGCGATACCGTTCGGGTTCAGCCCGGCATCACACTTGCGGCTTTGAATGCCGAACTGAAAAAGCATGGTCGTTATTTTGCTCCGGATCCGTCGAATTCGGCCATCACAACGATTGGCGGAATGATCGGAGTCGACGCCGCCGGGTCGCACGCATTCCGAGTCGGCTCGACGCGTGATCATGTCAAAAGCGTGCAGTGCGTTTTGATGGGCGGGCAAACTCTGGAACTTGGTCGCGAGCCCGCTCAGGATGAGTATGCGATTCACCAGCCAGTAACATTTGTTCAGGAATTGCCCATTCGTTCCGGGAACATTGTTCCGCCGGTTCGCAACGAAAACCTATCGCTGTCGACATTGACTCCTGCAACGCGAAAAGCAGACCTGATTGAGCGGGTCAGTGCTGTGTTGAAAGAATCGGCCGACGCAATCAAAGAACATCAGCCTCCGCTGTTTCGTAACTGCAGTGGCTACATGCTGCGCGGCGTGTTAAACAATCAGCGGCTGGATTTTCCTCGCCTGATTGCTGGTTCTGAAGGCACGTTGGGTATGGTGACGGAAGTCACGCTGCACACATTGCCAATTTCGAGTCATCGAGGACTGACGGTGCTGATGTTCGGCAGCATGGACGCAGCGCTGCGAGCGATGCAGTTGCTGCTGATCCTTGAACCCAGCGCCTGCGACCTGCTGGATCGGCGACTGTTGAGTCTCGGTCGTGATGCGGACCCGCGGTTTAAGGATATTGTGCGGCCTGACGCAGAAGCAGGTCTGTTTATTGAATTCAACGGAGCGAGTTCGGAAGACGTCAAGCGGCGGATTTCCAGTGCAAAGATTCTGCTGGAATCCACAGACTATCAGCACGTCGCTACAAAAACGGCCTTCGATCCGGAAGATATCGACGTTTTATGGGCGTTGCCCCGCAGCGTGGTTTCGTTACTGGCGGGACTAAAAGGTGCGTCTCGACCACTTCCATTTGTGGAAGACATCGCTGTTCCCCCGGAAACGATATCCCGTTTTCTGACATTGGCGCAAAAGACGTTTCAAAAGCACGAAGTTACGGCCACGCTGTATGCTCATGCGGCTTCCGGACAATTGCATCTGCGTCCGATGCTGCCGGTTCCGCAGCCGGGCAAGGGAGACCAAATCGAAGCGATTGCTCGCGATCTGTATCGCCATGTTAAATCCGTGGGTGGCACCATTAGTGGGGAACACGGCGACGGACTTTCTCGCACTGCCTTCATTCGTTCGCAGTACGGTCCGTTGTACCGATCGTTTCAGCAGATCAAAGAGATCTTTGACCCACAGCAACTGCTGAATCCCGACAAAATTGTCAGCAACGACGGCCAGCTGACCGTTCGTCATCTTCGCAATTCGGTTGCAGTGGCGGATTCAGGTGCGGTCTCCAGCCAGGCAGCCTTGCTGCCGATTTTGCAGCTTAACTGGAGCAATCAGTCCGCCATGGACGCCGCGACGCGATGTAACGGCTGCGGATCATGTCGTACAACAGAACAGACATCTCGAATGTGTCCATTCTTTCATCAGGAGCAACGGGAAGAAAACAGCCCGCGCAGCAAAGCAAATTTGCTGCGAAGAATGGTCAGTGGTGAAGAAGCGTTTGAAGTCATGGCCACGGAGGAAGCTCGTCGTGTGGCCGAAAGCTGTTTCAATTGCAAACAATGCGAACTGGAATGTCCTTCTGCTGTCGATATTCCGCATCTGATGCTGGAAGCGCGAGCTCAAAATGTGGCCGTGCATGGTCTTAGCAAGACGGACTGGCTGTTGTCTCGGTTTCACACGTACGCAAAGTTTGCATCACGATTTACAATGATGACCAACCGTATGCTGCGTTACGGAGTCTTTCGCACCATTCTGCAGAAGACTCTGGGTATCGCGGAACAACGTCGGATGCCGCGTTTTTCCAGTCGGCCGTTTTTGCGTTCTTCCCGGGTACGCAGCGAACACAACGCGGCCGACCCAACTTCGCCGACACCAACCGTAGTGTACTTTGTCGATTACTTTGCCAACCATCACGACCCGGAACTGGCGGAAGCCTTTGTTCGGATTCTGCAGCACAACGGTTTTCGAGTTCATGTGCCACCGCAGCAAACCGTTTCCGGCATGGCGATGATTGCCGTGGGCGATCTTGTTGCCGCGCGGGAAGTTGCTGAAAACAACATCGCTGAACTAAGTGAATCTGCGCGAGAAGGTTTTTCAATTGTCTGCACGGAACCATCGGCCGCTTTGTGTCTGAAAAAGGAATATCCGCTGCTGTCGAACAATCGAGACGCGGAAATCGTAGCTCGGCAGACTTCAGACGCCGGAAGCTTTTTGTGGGACCTGCATGAACGCGGAAGACTGAAGGTTGATTTTGATCAATTGAATCTGAAAGTTGCCTACCATACTCCCTGCCACGTCAAAGCACTGGGCCCGAATACCGGACTCTGCAATCTGCTGGAACTGATCCCCGGAGTGGACGTGGTTCGAATCGAAAAAGGGTGCAGCGGGATGGCGGGCACCTTTGGCCTGGCGGCTGAACACTTCGATCAGTCCTTATCGATCGGTCGTTCACTGATCGACGAAATGAAGACGATTCATGTGAACGCCGGAGTTACCGACTGCAGCAGCTGCCGTATGCAGATGGAACAGGAAGCCTCTGTGCCGACTATCCATCCGTTGAAAATCATGGCCTACGCCTACGGGCTTATGCCGGAACTGGAAGGCATGCTGAAACGACGTCCATTCGGGAACGTCATGTCATGAAGATCAGCGTGCAGCTGTTTGCCGCGGCGAAAGAAGCCGCCGGGCAGTCTCCTTTGGAAGTGATTCTTCCGGACAACGCCAGCGTCGGCGAACTTCGAGCAGCGTTGGTGCGGCAGGCAGACAAGCTGCAGCACATCAGCGACAGCCTGCTGTTTGCGGTGAATAATCAATATGCCAACGATGACCGTTTATTACAGCATGACGACGAAGTGGCCTGCTTTCCGCCAGTAAGTGGCGGCTGAGTCAACTTGCTTGGTTGACGTTGTACGGTGCGAGCCACGATCATGTGTGCTGATCAATCAACATCGCATTCAACGAGTGCAGCATTTGCATACTTTAGCAACCGGCAAGGACTCTCCAATTCTATGAAATACCGATTCATCGCCGTTCCGTTTTTGATTGTGGTCTCAGCTTTTGGTGGCATGTGCCAGCAGGCCAACGCGGCAAAACGGCCAAACATCGTGTTCATCTTTACCGACGATCATGCTCCGCACGCTATTGGAGCCTACGACGGGTGGTTGAAAAATATCAACCCGACGCCGAACATCGATAAACTCGCCGCGCAGGGAATGTTATTTCGCAACAGCTTTTGCACAAACAGCATCTGCGGTCCCAGTCGAGCCGTGATTCAGACGGGCCAACACAGCCACGTAAACGGTTTCATGGACAACGGTGATCAGTTCGACGGTAACCAGCAGACGTTTCCCAAGCTGCTGCAGAAAGTCGGATATTCAACGGCGATGATCGGCAAGTGGCATCTGGGCACAGATCCGCAGGGCTTTGACTTCTGGAAAGTTTTGCCTGGTCAGGGAGCTTACTACAACCCCGCCTTCAAAACTCAGAAGGGCCGAGAAGTTATTGAAGGCTACTGCACGGATATCGTTACCGACATGGCTTTGGGATGGCTGAAGGAAAACGCAAAGGGCGACAAGCCGTTTATGTTGATGTGCCAGCACAAGGCTCCTCATCGAACATGGATGCCAGCACTGCGACACCTGACTTTGTACGACGACGCAGCCATTCCGGAACCCGCCACTCTGTTTGACAATTACGAAGACAACGCCAGCCCGGCTCGCCATCACGAAATGGGAATTGACGGCCACCTGAATCTTGTGGCCGACTGTTTCGGTCCCGAACTTCCAGGCTGGAATCCCAACAGCAAATCGATGGACCGATCCGGCCTGAAGAACCTGAAAGTGATGACCCCGAAACAACTGGCCGCATGGAACGCCGCGTTCGAACCCAAAAACAACGAACTTCGCAAATTGAATCTGACGGGTAAAGAACTGGTCCGTTGGAAATATCATCGCTACATTCGAAATTATCTGCGTTGCATCAAAGGAGTCGACGAAAGCGTGGGCCAGCTGATGGACTACCTGAAAGAAAACGATCTGGAAGAAAATACGATCGTGATTTATTCGTCCGACCAGGGTTTCTATCTGGGTGATCACGGCTGGTTCGACAAACGCTGGATGTACGAAGAATCACTGAAGATGCCGTTAATCGTGAAATGGCCGGGCGTCGCAAAACCCGGCAGCATCAATACAGATTTGGTTCAGAACCTGGACTACGCGGAAACGTTTCTGGATGCTGCCGGGGCTGAAGTTCCTGCCGACATGCAGGGCAGGTCTTTAGTGCCGTTGCTGAAAGGCAAAACTCCGGCGGACTGGCGAAAGTCGATCTACTATCACTACTACGAATATCCCAGCGTTCACATGGTTGCGCGGCACAACGGAATTCGCAACGATCGTTACAAGTTGATTCAGTTCTATCAGTTTGGTGAATGGGAATTTTATGATCTCGAAAAAGACCCTGACGAATTGCAGAACGAATACGCCAACCCCGATTACGCCGACGTGATTGTGTCGCTAAAAGTCGATCTCGAAAAACTGCGACAGCAGTACAACGACAATTCAGATATGCAGGAAATGTCAAAGGAATGGCAAACGGAAGTTCGTAACAGCCACGAATCGAAGTGACGATGAACGCCTGGTTTCATGTGAAACCCGGTCCTTACGGGGCCGGGGTTTCATTTGTAACCTTTTCTGAAAATTCTCGTTTAAATTTAACCGGACTCAACGAGAAGGCGCGCAGCCAAAAAGTCATCGCCCGCGGTGATGGCATCAACGATTTCGCCGAAGTTAGGACCGACCGCGATTAGAGCATCTTACGAAATGGCGTAACGAAACTCGTGCAGAGTTACGGCCGGTGAAACCACAGTGCAAGCCCGAAAGCGTCTACGGGTTACCGCACTTGTTCGTAACTTGCTCCAAGAGAATACGATGTGTTCAAGGGAGAGGACGTTCCCGATACAACTTTGTGCTGCAGAACACAGTGCGGCAGAACACAGTGCGGCACACAATCATCTTCAGATTTCACACAGCAGGTGGCAACCTTGAAGTACGACTGCATTATTATCGGTGGTGGCCATAACGGGCTGGTCTGTTCAACTTACCTGGCAAAGGCAGGTTGGAAGGTTCTGGTGCTGGAACGTCGCCCGATGGTGGGTGGGGCCTGCGTGACAGAAGAACTTTGGCCTGGTTTCAAAGTGTCGACGGCGGCCTATGTCGTTAGTCTGCTGCTGCCGCAAATCGAACGCGATATGCAGTTGAAAAAGTACGGCTACGAAGTGCTTAGGCGAGTTCCCTCGTCGTTCACTCCGTTTGCGGATGGGCGTTATCTGATTCTTGGACCGGACGCAGAACAGAACCGACGCGAAATCAGCAAGTTCTCAGTGAAGGACGCTGCTGCATGGCCAATGTACGAAAAACTTCTGACTGCGGTTGCTGAAAAGCTGGAACCAATTTTAAGTGCCACTGCACCGGATTTGCTGCCGCTGCCGAAAACGTGGCGCCGCCGGTCACTGGGTAAGAAAATTCGTGATGCCAGAACAGCCCACAGTATGTACAAGGCGTTCGAAGCACTTGGCGAACAAATGCCTGAAGCGATCGAACTGCTGACCGGTGCCGCCCGCCCGATTCTTGATCGTTGGTTCGAATCGCCTGAACTAAAAGGCACATTGGCGACGGATGCAGTTATTGGCAACTTTCAATCTGTGGCTGCTCCTGGCACAGCCTATGTTCTGTTGCACCATGTGATGGGATCTTCCGGAGGTGCCCGGGGTGTCTGGGGTTATGTAAAGGGCGGCATGGGAGCATTGTCAGAAGCGATGGCCATGTGCGCTCGCGACGACGGTGTGGAAATTCGCACCAACGCGGCTGTGTCGGAAATTCTTGTTAGCCACGGCACAATTCGAGGAGTCCGGCTGGAAGATGGCGAAGAAATTTTGGCGGGCCGTGTCGCATCCAACGTCGACGCGAATTTGACGTTCCGTAAAATGCTGGATGCCAGCCATCTGCCCGACAGTTTTGTGAAGGCCGTTGATCGCATTGATTACAGCAGTGCCACCATGAAGATTAACCTGGCGCTCAGCGAACTGCCGGACTTCACCTGCCTGCCGGGAAAAGAAGTGGGGCCTCAGCATTGTGGAACCATTCACATCAACGCTCAAATGCAGGACCTGGAAGACGCTTACTTTAATGCTCAACAGGGCTTTGCTTCTCGCAAACCGATTGTGGAAATGACAATCCCAACCTCCGTCGACCGGTCGATCGCTCCTGAAGGTTATCACGTCGCTTCGTTGTTTGTGCAATACGCTCCCTATCAACTTGCGAACGGACAATGGGACGACGCAACAAAGAACGCGTTTGCGGATCAATGCCTGAATGAAATCGCGAAATTCGCCCCGAACATTCATGATGCCGTCGTGCATCGTCAGATTCTGTCGCCGGTGGATCTTGAATCCGTATATGGCTTGACAGGCGGAAACATTTTTCAGGGAGCCATGCCGCTGCACCAGCTGTTCAGCATGCGCCCCGTGCCTGGCTGGGCAGACTATCGCACGCCCGTCAACGGCCTGTACCTGTGCGGCAGCGCAGCTCATCCGGGCGGTGGTGTGATGGGAGCCTGCGGCCGCAACGCCGCTACCGAAATGTTACGAGACGGCCGATAATGTAATACTCAATTGCCACAAATTTCAGGCCGGTTGTCGACCGCGTGAGGCAGGCTTGGCTTCCGCGAGGCGCGGAAGTGTTTTGCTGCCCACCGGTAATCATCGCCAGTGCTGAACTTTCTGCATTAGGTTTGCTATTTGAGCATTGCGTTGACGCGTCGGCAGACGTTGAGCAAGTTGAGGTGGTCTGTAAAGTACGTTCATTAAGCTAAACATGGTAAGTTCCAAAGCGAAGATCAGGGCGCACGGTCGCATTCAACATTGATTTTCGCGACTGACTGTTACTCATCGATACTGCAGGGGCCGCGCTGCTGCTGCTGCTGCCTGTGTCGCCGCGCTGGAAGCAGCAGCACACCGCCGAACGACAAACACTGCTGCGAATGGAATTCAAACAGTTCATTGAACACTTTGTGCAGATTCCTCGTCAGATCATTCAACAGGGCTGGCGGACGATTCATCGGATCCTCAACTGGAACAAATGGCAGTCGCACTTCTTCCGCCTCAGCGATGTGCTGGAGTTGTAACCAGACTCCGGTCGGTCGGAAACGACTGACCGCAAAAGCTGTGACCGCGTCGGCTTACCGCACCCCGCAACAATCACCATCTCGCCGGTTCCGTGAACCAGACCGGCTCAGAATGATCGAACTGATTCCAAATTCATGCATCACACCTTCACGCTGCGCAATTCACAAACCCAAAATCGGTGTGGGCAGTTGCTTGTTTAAGGGCTAGTGTCGCCTGCTGGATCCAAGCAACTCAGTGTGCTTCGTTTCTGGTGAGGTATGCGGCAGCAGGCGCGGAAAGCAAAAAAACACCTGCACTACTCTTCGAGAAACGACCAGTCTAAGCCGTCTGTGTCGACTGGTTCCGCGGCAGGTTTCCCGCCCAAGGCTTCCCAGTCGACGTCATTCGCGCTTGGCAACTTCTCGATCACTTCCCTGGCATCTCGTGGCGGTTTCGCGTCAGACGTGAGGCACGCCGCAAGTAGAAGCCCTCGCTCATTACTGTCGCAATTCGTCAGGAACTGTTTTCCATTCTTCAAAGTCACCAGCATCATGTGCTGTTGCTTATTGGCCCCCAACAGCCCAGCCCTTTGAAGGTGAGTTTTAGGTGTTTCTTCTGGCGAGTAGCTTTGCCGTGGCGACGTGTTGTCCGTTGCCGGAGTACTTGCGTTGGGGTTGCTGGCGTTTGGGTCCGCGTTTGCTTTTCTGGAATTTCGCCAGCGACACTTTGCCAGCAAGTTG
>JBDNFN010000076.1:0-5740 GCA_041689795.1 Fuerstiella sp.
CCGCCGCCGCCGCTGGTTTGCTGTTCGAGTGCGTCGATTCGTGATTTTAATCGCTTCATTTTATTTTCAAAACTAGAAGGTAGGTTTTCAAACTGTGTAGTGAAAACCGGGACTTTCTTTACCGCTTCGGGACTGAAACCTACTAAAGGGACCCAAAGCCCCAGGGGTGGTCATCGTGTCTGATCCTCGTTGACGTACGCCGTCCCAACCGCGATCGCCGTTTGAGCTCAGAACAGGCGTTGGATCTTTAACGAGTCTCATACTTCCGCCTCTGTCAGAATCCCCCAGACGTCATCTACGCACCTGAAGTTTTCAAACGTCAAAAGATAGCCCCCTGCCGTTCGGTCGAGCGTACACGATGTCCTGATAGCTGGTGAGCGGTCTGGCTTCTGATCGTGCTGGCGTTGAGCGATAGCCTGAAGTCGCTCGTAAAGTTCAACAGCCTCTGTCGGTGTGCAGACGATCCTGCCGTGATGTGTTTTGCCGCTGCGTGATTTGCATGTGCTAAAACTGGGCATAGTTAGGTTCCTCGTTGCTCGTTTTGTGACTGCCCCCGATGACTGCCCCCACTGCCCCCGGTAGTCGGGGCAGTCAAGGTCATCCACTGCCACTGCCCCCCCACTATTTATAGTGGGGGGGTGTGGGTGTGGAATGACGGTCTCATGAGTCAAATTCGACTGCCCCCGATGTCGGATGTGATTCAACTAAACGCCACCCCCCAGCGGCAACCGTACGACGTGGTGGCGTAAATTCTTGCTCCCACGCAATTCGATCCTCGCCCTCAAGTTCAGCTATTGCCGCCCGGAATGATTTTTGTTCTGGGTGACCGCCACTGAGTTTGTATTCTGTGGCCGTGTTGCCTGGTTCTCGTTTTAGGATCTCTAAAACCGCAAGTGTTTTATCCCTGGTAGCACCATCCATGCGGGTGTCATTGCGACTGGGTGCTTGTTTGACAATAGCTTCAACATCTGCAGCCAGTGACCACAACGGGAATTCCCACCTGATCGATATTGGCTCAACCTTTGGAAAACTCCTGAGTGCGGCATCGAGAACCGCCAGCTCAGGGGATTCGTCGTGTGGCCTGATGACCACGTGGCAGTCAGTAGCTCGTGATTGGGATCCACCACCGGAGCCAACATCAGTTACTGCCTTGCCGCCCTGGTCACCTTTGCTTGAGTGATGAATTAACGCAATCACGCAATCCAGTCGCTTCGCCAGCTGGTCAATTTGATTATGAAATGTCGTCTGGTCGTCGTTGCTATTTTCCTGCAGTCCGTTGCAGAAATACCTGTATTTCGCGTCAAGGACAATTAAGGTGAATTCACCTGGTTCGAATCGTGATAACTGCTGTTCGATTTCGCCGATACCAACGGCGACGCCACGAAGATCGAGATACTCGAACATGTCGCGATCTTCGTCTTCAGAAATGCCCATCGCATCGGCAACTGATCGCATACGGTTCTGAATTGTTTCGTCGTGTAGCTCATTGTCGAGCAACAGAACACGACCTTTCTTTGTCTGGCGGCCCAACCAATTGCGTCCCGTCGCAACGGAAAACAGGAGGTACAGTGCCAACCACGATTTGCCGATTTTTGTGCTGGCGATGATATTCAGAACTTCCCCACGCCGAACATAACCGTCGATGATAATTTCCCGCATCGGTGCGGGTGCGGAAACGGCACGCCATGCCGACTTCAGTTTCCAGGGTTCAACCACCTTTGGCTCGTCGCCATGTGGTAACCGCTTTTCTGGCGGCAATGATGCCAGCTGATTAAGTGTGAGACTCATTGCGACACCTCCTGCAAATATCGCTGTGCCGCGGCTGACTGATCACCATCACTGAAACCAACGACGTCATGGTACGCCCAGAACCGGAACATCCCGAACGCCTTGCCGGTGCCGTCTGGGCCATCAACGGGCAACGCGCTGTTCGACGTGAAACTGTGGAACAACCCATTGCCGCCAAAGTTAAGCGAACCACTAGTGCCGGAATCCTTGCCTGGCCTTGTCCAGTGATCGGGACCACCGTGCCACCCAAACGTTGTGAGTAGCTCCGGCCACGTGTACGCCTGCTGAAGGTGTTGCTCGGCTTGTTCGACGAATGTCCCGCCTGAACCGCTGGAAGCCCTGTACGGCCTCTGTGTAAGCCGTCCTCCTGTTTTGGGTCTTTCCTTGAAGTCTGGGTCATAGTCACCCATGAGATCCAGAACCGCAGGATTATTCGTCGGAGTGTTGAGCATCAGCTCAACGGCTTCTGCACCTTCGACCCAGCCATCGCCCCAGAATCGGCTGACGTGATTCCGTTTATGATGACAACCCGGAACTCGCACGCCGTTACTGTCACCTGATGCATTACGTCGCTTTGGATTCTTCTCAATGTCGAATCCGTTTTGCTTGTCATCGGGATAGTCACTACTGATCCAGCGAGCAAACCGATACGCGTCATCGACTGCAATCGGGGATGAAAACAATATCCATAAATGTAGACCGCCCTGCCCGTCGCTGTCTTCTAGCAGAGCCACAACGCCCAGCTCCAGCAGCGTATTCAGGATTGCTGTTGCTGTGTCGAAGTTGCGTTGGGCTATCTCACCGCGTGAATCGTGATTGTCGAAGTCTAAGCAAACCCACTTGCATCGGCCGTCTATGCTGTACGGATGCACCACGGTCGGCTGCATCGCACGACAATTGGCAGACAGGTACTGAATTGCATCACCGACAATTGCAATCCATTGGCCATTGCTCCAGATTACCACCTTGTCGGTCCTGTTAAGTAGCGTTTTCGTCTGCCAGGCAGAAACTACATTTGCCGACTGTCGCCAGGCCTTTGACGTTGTTATCTCAGTGGTTGTTGATATCATTTGATATGTATCCGTTTGTTGATCGTCGTTTGCCGCGACGGTTGAAAATTAAGACGTCATCAGCAGCTCGCTGGTGGCGTTTTTTCGTTAGCTGATGCCGAAACTGTGGCTTTCAGATAATCGGGCAGGAACCCCGCACCATTGCACGTCTGACACTTCTCATCAGTCCCGTCACATCGATGGCAGGCAGTGTGATACCGTGCCCCGTGGAAGTAGCTCTTCAGCATCCGCACCGCCTGGTCAATCAACTGCATCTGCACCCATTCGCCGCCCGGTTGCTCGCTTAGTTCCGTGGCACGTTTGCGGATGTTGTCCATCTCCCGACCGTATGACAGTAGATCGAAGGCCAGTGCGTTGGCCTCTCGCATGGCAGCAGGTATCGGTCGGTCAAGTACGTCGAGCACGATCGACGCAGTGGATGTGGGTTCCTTGTCCGTCGCTTTTGGCTTAGGTTTCGATTTTGCTTTTGCCCGCTTTACGGAAGCGACACTGACATTCATCAGCTTTGCAGCTTGCTTTGTGCTGACTGTTTTTGAGGGTAGCTCATTTGAGCCACCCTCCTTTTCCTGTTTGGCACTGTGCTGATTCTGCCCCACCTGCATGTTGGCAATGGCCGCCGCAATGTCCGACCGCTGTGCTGTTGTTAAGTGCCGCCGATGGACATTGACGGAAACAACGTAGGGCAGCTTCTCTGCATCGCTGCCGCTGAACGGTTCGTAAACAGGCGTCACGTTTGCGATAACACAGGCTGCTGCCCTGTTGCGTCCGTCAAGAATCTTGTCGTCGTCGTCGATGACGATCGGTTGACGTAGCCCATGCTGTTTGATGTCAGCCGCAAGAGATTGGATCTCTGCATCGGTCTGCATCGGGAACAAATTGGCATAGGGATGAATTTCCATTAGAGCATCTCCTTGTGGCTGGTCGATGTAGCTCATCGGTCACCGCCGGCAGACTGAGATTCCAGCCAGTTAAGAAGATCTGACCTCCGCCATCGTGGGTGTGTCCCGAGTCTGATCGGTTGCGGGAATTTGCCAGCAGCCACAAGCAGCTCGATCTGCCTCTGAGAGCATTTTGCCCAAATGGCCGTTTCGCGCTTTGTGTTCAGTTCGGAAAGTTCCGACGTGTCTAACGTTGAGTTTGTCATCGTGTTTGCTCCAGTTTGCGAATGGCAAAAACTGCGGACGATGGTGTCCGCAGCCTCACGATATAACGCAAAAAAGCCGTTGAGAAGATGCTTCTCAACGGCTCGGTTTTGTTTGGTTAACCTCGGTTTTATTCGGCTATAGCTTCAGGCGTTCCAGTCCGTCTGGAGCCAAAGCGACTTTGCCACGCGGTTTGTTTTGCCATCGTTTTGCGAGTCCCGATTCGATCAGCCCAGGGAGTATATCGTTGATGCTCTGAACACTTCGCCCTGTTATTTCCGCCCACTCTTTTACAGGGCGATAGATTTCCCACTGCGTTGGATCATCCAGTGTGCTCGCTAGATAATCTACGGCCTCGATTGACGTTTGAATGATGTCATCCACGCGAATAAGCCAACAGCTCGCATCTGGTGGCATGTTTCCAGCAATAGCTTTGGGAAGGTTCTCACGTTGGGATTCCAGCTTATCGGCAACAAACAAATGCCCGTTGATTCCCCAGCATTTTCGATTCGTCCGGGGAGTGCGGCCCGGCAGTTTCGTTACCGAAAAACCAGCGATAAACCAAAGCCATCGCAAAACTCTGTCATCGTCCGCCGTTGCCGCTCGAATGGCCGTACTGAGTGATTCATCACAGCCGTCTTTGACGTGAACAGCGAGATCGAGCAGCTCAGGACACAAACGTTCGAAGTCGTGCCACGCATTCGCATACTGACTGGATTCTGTCCAGATGTGGCAGGACACAGTGCCTTCCCAAGCGTCGTGTGCCTTCGTAGCGGTCGGAATCGGTGGATCGCACCACGTTGATTCGAGGGGCGTCTTGACGACGATGCCGCAGAGTTCGCCATGTGACCGCTGAATGTGAATCAGTTGTTCGACAAGTGTGTCCATCGTGGTCCGGGTTCCTGTTCCGGGATGTCCTGAAAATGAAAGCAAAGCGGAAACGGCTCAGGAAAGCCGCGTTCGGTCGAGGTTATAAAGTTCGACCTATCCGCCCCGTGATTCTATCCGATGTCGGGTTCGGTCGCGACAATTTCCAAACCGCATTGCTGCAATGCGTCTGAGATTTTCAGCAGTTGTTCAGCATCGAAGCCAGCCGCCTGCAAACGCTGGCAGAACGCGGCATGCGGTTCTGACTGTGGCTTTTTCTGTGGCTTTTTTGTCGAAGCCGTTCCAGCGGTTAGCGTTTTTGCTGGTTGGTTCGAGTCCCGCCCGGGGCACGTTGTTTTCATCGTTTGAGTAGAAAAAACACTGGTCGTCAGTGTTTTTGCTGGTTTTTCGGTTGCCACCTGTGTTGCCACTTTTGACGCTTTTTCGTCATTGGGCACGCATTCGTGGCCACTTGGATGCCACTTTGGAAAGCCGGTTTCTGTGTGTGAGTTCTCGCAAGAGAAACCGGTCTTTACGAGAGGCAAGTCTATGCCGTCGCCAGTTCAACCAATGGAAGCGCGCTGCCGCGGGGTGAGATTTCGTACCAAACGATCCACCGTCAGTCGATCAACCACGAGCTTGTTGAGTTCTTCGTAATTCAAAGGCTGAGAAAACTGAACTCGCGAGCGTCACGGCGTTTGCTGGCGGAAACCAACGATGTCGGACGCTAGATGTGGATCCGCTAAATGGCAGTGGATGAAGTGAGTTGTTTTTCGCATTTGTTGTTGTTTGCCTGGTGTGCCGTGTCAAGATCAATCTCAGGTCGTGAGGGGTCGTCCCGTGAATGTCCAGCGGTAGGGTTTGGCCATGGTC
>JBDNFN010000077.1:0-33877 GCA_041689795.1 Fuerstiella sp.
TCAGCGACACCGCATTCCGACGGTACTCGTCGCTATAACTGCGACGAACAATCTTAACGGGTTTCTTCGACATCGATTTCGCTCCTTGCGTACAGCATAGCACGCTTAAATGAGCGCCCACTATTCACGGGGAAGTCCACTCACTCACTCACTCACTCACTCACTCACTCACTCACTCACTCACTCACTCACTCACTCACTCACTCACTTGCTTGCTTGCTTGCTTGTAGTCGCTGCTGATTGCGGCCGGAAATTCGTTTGAATCGAGCAGGCGCGATAGCATAACGCATTGGGAGGAATGCATAGATCGGCTCGCATAATAGGCTGGACCAATTAGAATGTGGCTACTCCTTATGAGCCTCCGCCCAGCTTCAAGTCGGAATACTTTCACATGCCACAGATTTTTCCTTTTCGCAGCGGTGCGTGTTTTTGTTTGTTAGCAGTGACCTACAGTAGCATTTTCGCAAATGATCGGCCGAACATTTTGTTGTTCACGGCCGACGATCTTCACGCTGAATCTCTGGGCGTTTATGGTGGTCTTCCAGCCGATCTGACGCCTCATCTAAATGCATTTGCCGCAGAAGGCATGCGTTTCAATAAGGCTCATGTCAATGCAGCCATTTGTGCTCCGTGTCGGGCCATTATTGCCACGGGACGTTATAGTCATCGGTCTGGAGCGATGGGTTTTATGCCCGCCCGCGAAGACGTGCCGGACATTGTGACAACTTTCCGCAGTGGTGGTTATCTGACGGGGATTCTTGGCAAAGTTGGCCATTCCACGCCGAAGTCTTCAATGACCTGGGACTACCTGTTTGATCAGAAAGATCTTGGCAACGGCCGCAGTCCGGAACTTTATTTTCAACGCAGCAAGACTTTTTTGGAACGTTGCCGGGCCGAAGGCAAGCCGTTCTACTTTATGGTGAATTCTCATGATCCACATCGTCCTTATTGCAACCCCGATAAACTGATGCAGGGCGCCGCCATGCCCTCGCGGGTTTATTCGGCCGACGATGTTGACGTCCCCGGTTTTCTGCCCGACCTGCCGGGTGTGAGATCTGAATTGGCGATGTATCTGAATTCCACGCGACGACTGGATGACACGTTCGGAAAAGTGATGCGGGCATTGCAGGAATCCGGCATGTCGGACAACACACTTGTGGTGTTTATGTCGGACAACGGAATCGCCGTGCCGTTTGCCAAATGCAACACATGGTTTCATAGTTCGCGAACTCCTTTCCTTGCTCGATGGCCAGGTCAAGTAGAATCCGCTTCGGTGAACGACACGGACTTTATATCGACGGTCGATCTGTTTGCAACGTTTCTGGAAGTGTCGGGAGTAGCGGGTCCGGATGGATTAGACGGCCGTTCGATTTTCTCACTGCTGCAGGGGCAGACACAAACAGGGCGTGATTTCGTTTATACTCAGATTGATTCCAAGGCTGGAGGCGATGCGGTGCCAATGCGGGCCGTCCAGAATGCCGAATTCGGATATATCTATAATCCATTCAGTGATGGCAGGCACGTTTATCGCAACAACAACGAAGGGCGATCGATGGCTGCGATGCAATCGGCGGCAAAGAATGACCCTGCGATTGCGGCTCGTATTGCTTTGTTTCGTAATCGCGTGGCCGAAGAATTTTATGATCTGACGAGCGATGCGGACTGCTTGAATAATTTGATCAATAGCGCTAACCACGCTGCCAGTATTAAGGCATTGCAGGATAAACTGGTTGCTCAAATGGCAGTAACGGGCGACCCGATGCTGCCAGCTTTCCAGAATCGCACCGACCGTAAAAAAGTAGACAGAATTCTGGCGGAAACTTACGGAGTGTCGGCCCAGTTCAAAGGCCGGAAGAACAGGCAAAAAGCCAACTAGCGGGTGTCCTAAAACCGCTTCGGCGAAGTTGTCAATACAAGCACCACGCGCGAGCAAATGAATTTGGCAATGCCTGGATTCACGTGCTCACGCCGCGTGCTTGTTAATCAGCGGTTTTCGGACCGGCTCTGGCACACTCGAGCCGAATTGCGGCCACGAATTTTCCAGCCGCAAGTTGAGTTCGTGGTTGCTTTATGCGGCGACGCGTTGCACCAGAAAACTGCGTTCGCCTCGAGTGACATAGATGGCGTCTTCCGTCAGTCGATCGCACATTCCGATAAGAAATCCGATTAGCTGATCGAATCCTGACTCGCTGTCGAACGAAACTTCAAAGCGTTCCATCACGTCGTGCACAAGCTGTCCCTGACGGTCAACCCAATAGCCTTTGACAGGTGTCGGAGACTGTGTGTAGGCTCGATAGCGGTGCATCAGGAATTCGTGAATCGCCGTACGAGCGGTCTGGGTGCCGTGAAAATATCGAGGGTCGTCCAGCTTGTGTGACGGAATGTAAAACACAGTCACTTTGCCCAATTGCAGCACGTGAGCTTTTTGATTGTCCGCTGAATTTTCGGTGGTCATGAATATTGAGGCCGTCAGATCATTTCGAACAGGAACATTTTTGCCTGAAGCTTATCGAAATCTAAGGCAAATGCAGGCCGGTTTCAAAATACGGCGTTTACAGGATTCGGATTCTATTTTTAGGATTCAGACAAGCACGCCGGACCGATGTTTTCGGAAGCTGGCGAAAGTACTCCGTAAAAACCAGCCGGATCCGTTTTGCTGAGAACTCGTGCGTCGAAGTCGCTTGAACGCGTCGTGGGGGTTGCGACAATCCTTTTCAGGACCGGTCGTTTTTCCGATTTATCTTTTGGGAAGGCAGCTGTTTTGTAGCAACAACCGTTCCGAGTTCTGGCAGCTTCGCAAATTCCTGTTTGCCTGCCAGCTCGTTCTTGTATTGTTCGAATCGTTCACTTTCAAACGCACAAAAAAAATGCACGCAGACATTCAGCTGGTCAAAGAAAAGGTCGGCGAAAAAGCCGAAATGATTCACCGCATTCAAAGTGAGCTTAGTAAAGCGATTGTGGGTCAGGAAATCATGGTGTCGCGACTGCTGGTCGGACTGCTTACTGAAGGCCACGTACTGCTGGAAGGCGTACCGGGGCTGGCGAAGACGACCGTAATTACCGCTTTGGCTCAGGCATTGTCGGTAAAGTTTAACCGGATTCAGTTTACTCCGGATCTGCTGCCGGCCGACCTGATTGGGACCATGATTTATCAGCCCAGCAGCGGTTCTTTTACAACTCGGAAGGGCCCAATCTTCAGCAATCTGATTCTGGCCGACGAAATCAACCGAGCTCCGTCCAAGGTTCAATCGGCGTTGCTGGAAGCGATGCAGGAACGTCAGGTGACGATCGGCGATGAAACCTATTTACTGGAACGACCATTCTTGGTACTTGCTACTCAGAACCCAATTGAACAGGAAGGCACGTATCCTCTGCCGGAAGCTCAGGTCGACCGTTTTATGCTGAAGGTCACCATCACATATCCGAAGCAGGCAGAAGAACGCAAGGTTCTGGACATGGCCCTGGACGATACAGCTCGTCCTGTAAATTCGATTATGACAGCGGATGAAATTTTCAGCATGCAGAAAGTCGTGCGTATGATTTATATCGACGACCAGATCAAAGACTACATCATCAACATTGTACGAGCCACTCGCGATCCCGCCGCATTCAAGCTAAAGCATGTGGCCGAATTGATCTCTTTTGGCGCCTCTCCTCGAGCCAGTATTTTTCTGGGCAAGGGAGCTCGAGCCATTGCGTTCCTGAACGGTCGCGGCTATGTGACTCCGCAGGACGTAAAAGATATCGCATACGATGTGTTGCGACATCGAGTCATTCTGACCTACGAAGCCGAAGCTGAAGAAAAGACGTCTGACGATATCATCCGTGAAATTCTGAACGCGGTGCCCGTTCCGTAATCACGGGTTGAATCGAACAACCCGAGATATTGTTTCTGATTCGTTTCTGTTCCATGATGCCCGAACCGTTGTCGCTGAACTTTGCTGTCATGTCACAAACAGTTGCTGAAATTCTGAAGAAGGTGCAACGTATTCAAATCGTTGCCAATCGTTCTGTTAACGATTTGCTGGCGGGGCAGTATCGCAGCGTGTTTCGCGGTCGAGGCATGGAATTCGATGAAGTTCGCGAATACCAACCGGGCGACGATATTCGCACAATCGACTGGAACGTGACGGCTCGCACAGGTGTTCCGTTCATCAAACGATTCAGCGAAGAACGCGAACTCACGGTGTTGTTTATGGTAGACGTTTCGGCGTCCGGAGCCTTCGGGTCGGGCTCGCAATCAAAGCTGGAAGTCATGATTGAAATGACGGCGCTGTTGATGTTTTCTGCATTGAAGAATAACGACAAAGTGGGACTGCTGTTGTTCGCTCATGATGTTCAGGCCTTCTATCCGCCTCGAAAGGGCAAGGGGAATGTATTGCGGCTGATTCGCGAAATGCTGGCGGTTGAACCGGTTCGCAGCGAAACCGATCTGGAAGCCGCGTTGCTGTATTTGAACAAGGTTCACAAGCGTCGAGCGGTCGTGTTTTTGATCAGCGATTTCCAGAACGAGGCTTCTCGGCGAGCACTCGCGATTTCGAATGGTCGTCACGATCTGGTTGCCATTACGGTTTCTGATCCGCGTGAAGAAGAGCTGCCGGAAGTAGGCTTCATCACGTTGCAGGATGCCGAAAGCGGAGAGGTTGTCGAAGTTGACACTCAGCATCCCAAAGTTCGAGCGATGTTTGCGAAGCAGTCCGCTGATCGTCGTGAAAATCTGACGACAGGGCTGCGGCGAGCTGGAGTTGATCAGCTGCAGATCAGCACGGCCGAACCTTATGCCACCAGCCTGAGACGTTTTTTTGAGTCTCGGGAAAGGCGGTTGCGATGAGTCGCCAACACCGCGGATATTATTGCTTTGCTGATTTTTTGCGAGTCCAAAATCTGTTTCTCGCAGGGCTGTTGATCGTGTGTCTGCCTGCAGGTTGCTCAAGCAGTTTTACAACGTCAGAAACGGACACGAAAACGGCGTCACCTGATGCTCTGCATACGGAACTCGAACGCGGTCCGGTCAGGGTGTCGATAGATATTGTGCCAAAGAAACCGCGGTTGTCGGATGAGCCTACTTTAACGCTGACGATCATCGCAGCAGACGGCGTGGACGTATCGTTGCCGCCGTTTGGTCAGTCGCTCGGCGATTTTATCATTCGTGATTTTCATGAACCGCTAGCAAAAACAGCTGACGGCAAACAGGTGTTGCAGCAGGTTTACACGCTGGAACCGACTTTGGCTGGCCTGTCGATCGTTGATCCCATTGAGGTGAAGTTTGTCGATAACCGGTCGAATGGCGATAGCAAAGAACATACTATTCATACAGAAGCGATCAAAGTCGATATCGCGACAATGATTGAATCGGAAACGCCGTCGCTTAACGATCTGCGGCCCGCTGTAGCGCCGGTGGATATTCCGGATAGCACGGTGGCATCGTGGACGGGCTGGGGAATTGCATTGCTGGCGACAAGTCTAGCGCTGGTGGCACTTGTCTGGCGATTGAAACGTAAATCGGGCACCAGCGAACCACAACTAACGCCTCAGCAACTTGCCCGACGTGAACTTGACGATTTGATCTCCAGCCAGCTTAGTGAAACCGATGTCAAGGAATACTTCGTGCAGCTGACCGGTGTTGTTCGAAGATACATCGAACGATCTACAGGCGTGAAGGCTCCCGAACAAACCACGGAAGAATTTCTGCGACAGGTGAATCAGCAAAAGCTGTTTTCAGACGAAGAAGATCGTCGTCTGGGCGCATTTCTTGAATCGGCCGACCTGGTAAAGTTCGCCGGGTATCAGCCGGACGAAGAATCAGTCAAACAAAGCACTCATAAAGCAAAACAGTTTATTGAACTGCAGACAGCTGCGGGCATACCGGGGATTGGTGCAGCGGCTATTGACGCCGGTTTCGAAAACACAGATAGAACCGCCCCTGCTGACAAAATCGGCGCCGAGACTGAACACGCACGTGCGTCAGTCGGTGAAGGCGAGGTGTCGTTATGAGCACGTTTCGTTTTGCAAATCCCGTGACGTTGCTGCTGTTGATTCCGGTAATTTTGATTGCCGTTTATGTGACCGCAAAGCGTCATCACGCGGTGTTGTATTCCAACGTCGAACTGTTGCGTGACCTGCCTGTCACGTTTGCTCAACAGATCCGGCGGTTATTGCCGTGGACGAAGCTGTTGGGCCTGATCTTAATTACCGTCGCATTGGCTCGGCCACAACTGGGGCGCGAGGAAACTCGGATTCGTGCAGAAGGTATTGCGATTGAAATGTGCGTCGATAAATCGGGTTCGATGCAGGCTCTTGATTTTTCTCTGGACAACGAACAGTTGAATCGTCTGGATGCTGTGAAGAGCGTGTTTCATGACTTTGTCGCCGGAGACGACAAGTTTGTCGGCAGGCCCGATGACTTGATCGGGTTGATTTCGTTTGGTGGATTTGCGAATGCCGTCTGTCCGTTGACGCTGGATCATGGCGCTTTGCTGGAAGTGCTTTCCACCGTCAAAATTCCAGAACCGATCTACGACAGCAACCATAACATCATCAACGAAAAGCTGCTTCAGGAAGAACAGGCGACTGCGATTGGCGATGCTTTGGCTCTGGCGGTTGATCGCCTGAAAGATGCGGAAGCGAAAAGCAAAATCATTGTGTTACTATCCGATGGCGAAAATACGGCCGGCGTGATTTCCCCCGATGAGGCGACCGTTGCGGCGGTTGAATTCGGAATCAAAGTTTACAGTATTGGAGTTGGCTCGACCGGGCTGGCCCCATTTCCGACAATTGACCGTTATGGCCGCACGGTACTGACGGCTCAGCAGGTGCGACTGGATGAAACGACTCTGAAGGGTATCGCTGAGAAAACCGGTGGAATGTACTTCAACGCCAAAGATACGGCGGCGTTGAAGCAGGTGTATTCAGAGATCGACAGTCTTGAAAAGACCGAAATCGAAGGACGGCTGTATGTCGAGTACCGTGAGGTTTTCGGATACCCAATGTCAATTGGCCTGGGCTGCATGTTGCTCACGTTGATTCTGGCCAGCACGCGGTTGAGAGGATTACCGTAAAAACATGGAGCGTTTAGCGATGAGAGTCCGGAATCGAAGCAACATTGGTTTAAAGCAGCATTAGAACTAAACATATGAATTGGGGATTTCCGACAGCTTTGTTTGCGTTGTGGATCGTACCTTTGGTCGGGTTTCTGATTGTTCGTGCGCACATAAAACGCAGGCACACAGCGATGTTGTTCGTTGACCAGGCGATGGTGGCACGTTTGATGCCACGCTTTGATGGAACTCGAACGTGGGTGAAGGCTGTTTTGATAATGGCTGCTGTGTCGCTGCTGATTGTGGCTATCGCGAGACCTCGTTACGGCTTCTACTTCGAAGAAATTTCAGGTCGTGGCGTTGATGTTTTTGTGTTGCTGGATGTTTCTCGATCAATGCTGGCAGAAGATGTGAAGCCGAATCGCCTGGAACGAGCGAAGTCGGATATTCTGGATCTGTTGCCGAAACTTGAAGGCGATCGAGTTGGCTTAATTGCCTTCGCGGGTGCTCCTGTGGTTCAGGTGCCTCTGACAACCGATCACGGATTTTTCAAACTGATGCTGGACGATGTCGACGTCACTAGTGCTCCTCGCGGAGGTACGTTGATCGGCGACGCGATTCGCAAAGCGATGGAAAGTATGGAAGCCCGAGCCGACCGGGATCAGGCGATTGTGCTGATCACCGATGGTGGAGATCAGGATTCGTTTCCGCAGGAAGCCGCCGACCTTGCGGCTCAGCGAGGAATCCGAATCATAACTGTCGGACTGGGGGACGTGAGCGAAGGTGCTCGCATTCCGACGCGCGGCAGCGACGGCGGAATTAGCTTTGTTCAACACGAAGGTCACGAAGTCTGGTCGAAAATGGATGACAGCCTGCTGAAGGATATTTCGGCCAAAACGATGGGAGCCTACATTCCGGCTCAGACGTTAAGCTATGACCTTGGAAAAATCTACGATGATCAGCTGGCCCGACTTACTCAGGGTGATATCAACACCGAAAAACGAAAACGCTTTCATGAACAGTATCAGTGGTTCGGAGGTATCGGGTTATTGCTGTTGCTGATTGAAATGCTAATTCCGGCTTACGGCAAGAATCCCGTTGAATCTGCTGAGGTGGTTTCATGACTGGAATAGACGTTCAGAAACACATGGCATTCATGCACCGCAGGATTCTGCGAACCGCTGCAGTTTACACCTTGCTGCCGCTGCTTTTTGTTGCGGCCGATACACCTGGCGACGCTGTGCAAAAGGTACGAGAAGGGTTGCAGCATTTTCGTAACAGTGAATTTTCCGCAGCCGAAACGGCTTTCGCGAAGGCAGGCGAAATAGCCCCGGAGAATTCTGTAATTCTTTATGATGAAGCCTGCGCGGCACTGGCGGGCAACGATGCCGAACAGGCTCGCAGTCTGTTTCGAAAAGCGTCTCTGGCGAAAGATGTAGAACTGGCCGTGAAGGCTCATTACAACCTTGGGTGCCTGGAAGCAGATCAGGCTCGTTCGAAACTGGGAGACGATCCGACGGCGGCAGAAGGTGAATTGCGAGAAGAAAGTATTAATCAGTTGCTGACATCCATCCGCAGTTATCGTGATGTTCTGGAGTTAGAACAGACTCATACAGATGCACGCCATAACATCGAACTGATTCGGCTTTACATCAAGCATCTGCAGTCGCAATGGGCAGAACGAGACAAACAGAAGGCTCGGCAGGAACAGAATCTGCTGCAGTTTTTAAAGATGATTGAAGATCGCCAGATGCAGATTCGTTCGGTAACAAAGGTTCTCAGCCAAGGACAGGATTCTGCTCATTTAAGGCAGGCCGTGATGGAAACGGCCGAGTCTTTGCGAACGCTTCAGGAAGAAGTCGCACCGTTGAAGCAGAAGCTTTCGGAACAGATCCAGCAAGGCTCCGGAGTTGCAGCTGCACAAAACGCACAGCCGAATCCTCAGGACGAACAGCGTCAGCAGGCCGAACAGTTGCTGCATCAAATGGCCGATCAAATTGGCGAACGAATGCTGACCTCGGCCACGTTGCTTGAGGAGAAGAACATGAAATCTGCGGTCACTGCAGAAACCGAAGGGCTTGATCAAACAAATCAATTGTATATGGCGCTGGCCCCGTACCAGAACATCCTACAGCGCGCCATCAGCGAACAGCAGTCGGTACTTCCGCCGGAATCAGCATCTGAAGAGGTGAAAACAGGCCCAGACGCGACGGCAGAAGACGCGATTAAGAACACAACCAATGACGATAACACAACATCCGGCGACACAACATCCGGCGACATAACAGAAGACACAAACAGCAATGTTGCCGAGCCTAATAATTCTGTACCGAAAGACTTTGTGCAGCTGTTGGAAACGCAATCTCGGATTACCGGTTGGAGCGATATTTTGTCATTGAAAGCTGAATCCGAGTTGCCTCAGGCAGCGCAGCAATTGGAGTCGTTAAAACAGTCTATGCCGGAAGAAACGCCAGATAAGACTGAGCCCGTAAAAACAGACGAAGAGCACTCGGCGATTGATCCTGTACAAAAGGATTCGGCTGCACAGGGTACGCCCGTACTGAGCGAACAGAAACAGGCGGCGAAGGATCAGCAGGACCAAATGCGACAGCAATTGGATCAGTTAACCGGAATGGTGGAATCTATGAAGCGAGCGATTGAACTCGCACCCCAAGCTGCTCAGCATTCAGCAGCCGCCACTGGCAGTTTAATTAAAGAAGATGCGGTAGAGGCTGAACCGGAACAGCAGGAAACGCTGCGGCTTTTGAAAGAAATTGCGGAACCGCTGGTGAACGAAGATCAGCAGGATCAAGATCAGGATCAAGACAAGAACAACGAAGACCAAAAGCAGGACGATAAGAAAGACGGCGACGAAGATCAGCAGAAAAAAGACGAATCACAGGATCAAAAGCCGGAAGACGAACAGCAGCAATCAAAGCAGGAACAGGCTGAATCAACGTTGCGAAAAGCTCGCGAACGCGAACGGGAATACCGTGACAAGCAGCGTGAGATTCGTGGATTGTTGCAACGAGGCATCAAAGTCGACCGCGACTGGTAGTTCGTTTTCTGTGTCTGAACTACGTCGCATTGACGACTGAACCCACTCTGGCTGCCGCTATTCTTCTCGTTGAGTTTCGATCATCAGGGCGAACGCTTCCCAGCCTTTAAGCTGCTGTTCTGAAATGGATGCGTCCTGTCCGGTTTCGAAGCGGTGTCGGACAGCCCGCAGCCAGCGGCGAGTTTTCCGAGGCAAGGCGACGGAGGAATTCACCACCAGACCCAGCACAATTTGCCTTTGGTTTTGTCTTAGAATCTGCAGCTTGGCACCACCGTGCATGGTGTAGCCATAGCTGCGAAGAATTCGGCGGACAACCTGAGTGATCCCACGGATAACTCGGCCGCGTTTAATGTCGAACGACATGGTGATGTCGTCGGCATAGCGTGAATAATCGCCTTTGTGTCGACGCGCCAGTAGCAGCAAAGCGTGGTCCAGCGGAGCGTTCACCAGGTTGCTCAGTCTGGGGCTGGTGGGAGCTCCCTGAGGCAGGTGGCCATTGTCTGTTGTCAGTCGGGTCAGCAGTTGTGCAGCATCTGATTCCCAGCCGATTGCTTCGAACCACTTTTGAACTCGTTCGCTGGTGGTGTGTTCAAAGAAATGCCGAATGTCCATCTTGACGACGACACGTTTTTGCTGATGCGGCATTGCGGCATCAACAATCGACGCTCCTTGTTCGAAACCGCAGGCCATCGGATGAGCGTCGGCCTGTTGCAGCAAGCGATGAAGAATGGTGCGTTGCAGAGCCTTGGTGGCATCGTCAGGAATCTCAAGTCGTCGAAAGCCGCCCCTGGGTTTTGGAATGCGTTCTTCGCGATAAGTGGGCTGATGAGCTTCCAGTCTTTCCAGCGGAATGTCCAGCCGTCGAACCAATTCGAGACTGCGCAGAACGCGACGGACCATTTTCGGCGCGTCATCGAATGCGTCTTCTTCCACAACGGCAGCGAAAACGTGATCGGTGTTTGGTACGTGCGATCGATGTTCGGCAGCGAGTCGCTGTGTGGAACCGCGCTGGCTCAGCGCAACGCCAATTCCTATAGCGACAGCAGCCACTATGGCAATAGCGATCAGAATCGGAGTCGTAAGCATGTTGTGATGCGGATCAAGAAAAAAAAAGCGAGGCCGAAGCCTCGCCGGTCCTGCCCAACGGTCGTAGATCGTTGCCAAAAAGTTTCTGGACACGCGTGGTGTCCCGGCTGACGAAACATCAGCCCGTGCGTAAAGCACCGCCAAGACCGGTTGTAGAATCTATGGTTGGGGACGCGAAGTCAATGTCAGAACAGGAAAAGGCGTCAGGTTCGCCACTCGTTAGTGCCGCTCGTGGTCAGATTCACCCGAACCTAAGTGAGCGTTATTCTGACTCGATGCGTCCATCGGCGATGATTTCCGCTAGCACATTGTTAACGTGGACAAATCGAATGATTTCGTGTGATTAGCGGTAACGAATGTACGCAGGGTTGGTTGACAACTCAGCCATCATTCGCGCTGATTCGCACAGTAAAACTCCCTTCTTGATTCTCAGATCATTTTCTAATGTCCAAAACTCATTCAATTGACGGAATTACACTTCATCTGGCAACTCCGGATTCCAGTTCGGGTGAATGGATTGGTCAGGGCGAAGTACTGAAACAACTGCTGGCCTGCTGGCTGGTTGTGGATGAAAAAGACCTGCCGCTGACGCCGCGTTTGATTGGCACACCGGGTATTGGCAAGACGACTCTGGCCATTTCCGGAGCTCGCCAAAGGCAGCAGCCACTGTTTATTTATCAGTGCACTGCGGATACTCGACCGGAAGATCTGCTGGTGACTCCCGTCTTGGCAGAAAGTGGTAGAATTGCGTACCACGCGTCATCGATGGTGTCGGCCATGATTACCGGAGGCATCTGCATTTTGGATGAAGGCAACCGCATGAACGAAAAATCGTGGGCCAGCCTTGCTCCACTTCTGGACCATCGTCGCTACGCAGAATCGATTGTTGCTGGAATTACAATTCATGCTCACCCGGACTTCCGCTGTGCAGTCACGATGAATGAGGACGAATCGACGTTTGAAATACCCGATTACATTCTCAGTCGTCTGCAACCGACCCTGACTCTGGGGCATCCATCGCGCACGGACGAGATGGCGATTCTGAAGTATCACCTGCCATTTGCTGACGACCAGATGCTAAGCATGACGGTCGATTTTCTGCAGGAATCGCATTCACTGAATTTGGACTTTTCAACACGCGACGGTATCAACCTGCTGCGATTTGCTCTGAAGCGGATGGCACAGGAAAATGATCACCCGATTGCTCGAGACGACGCATGGCGAGAATCGCTCGAAAAATGCCTCGGCGAAGACGCTGCCGATTTGCAGTCATTGGCGGAAAGCAAAAGTCAGTCGTTGGGCGGTAATATGGTGCCCATGGGGCTGGGCGATTTCTTCTTTTCGCCTGGCGATCCCATGCATCCCGACATGGACGATGATGATGATGATGATGACATGGACGACGACCTGGACGATGATATCGATGGCGTCAGTTTCGGCGGCGACGTGCCATTTTAGCCTGATTGACACTAAAGTCGCGGGCCTGGCGGCCGTTTAGGGCACGGTCTGTGAGAGCGGGGCGTTCAACCATTCATCGCTGTTGTGAGGCTCGATTGCAAATTTCACTGCGGCGCACTTTTTTGAGCAGCTTGGTACTGTAGGATTTTCGGGGCCGCTGATGGTTGTTCTTAGGGGCTGTGGCGAATCCGTGCGGAATGATTCGTCAACGCTTGCCTCACGTCGTTTGCTTCTGAATAATCAAAATCCGTTTAGTTAGTATTACTACTGATTTCTGGTGCAAGGCGAATAAGTAATGAGTCGAATTTGTTTTCTGGCGTTGATGGCTTTTCCTCTTGTTGGCAGTGCCGCAGATCCTGAAGTGGCCGACTTTGGTAAAACAAAGGATGGCACCTCTGTAGAAATCTACACTCTGAAAAGCAAGACTGGCCTGACTGCCAGGGTGATGACTCGCGGTGCAACGCTTGTGCAACTGCATGTGCCCGATCGACAGGGAAAATCCGACGATGTGATTCTTGGCTGGGACGATGTCGCAGGCTACGAATCTGAAGATAATCAATACTTTGGGTGTACGACAGGGCGTGTCTGTAACCGTATCGCCGCCGGTAAGTTTTCACTGGATGGCAACCACTACACTCTGGCCATAAACAATGAACCAAACCACCTGCACGGCGGCGTCGAACGCAGCCTGGATAAAGTAGTCTGGACGGCGAAAGGCTATTCGAGTGATCGCGGTCAGGGAGTTCGATTCACATACACCAGCCCCGATGGCGAGGAAGGCTACCCCGGAGAATTAAAAATCACCGTCACCTATTTTGTCCCCGTCGACGGTAACCGGCTGACAATCAGCTACAAGGCGACCACAGATAAGGCAACTCCGGTCAATCTGACAAATCATGCCTACTTCAATCTTGAAGGAACTGGCAGCGACACAGTTCTGAACCACATGCTGCAATTGAACGCAGACAACTACACACCGACGGATGATACGCTGATTCCAACTGGAAAGATTGAATCTGTCGAAGGCACACCTTTGGACTTTCGTAAGATGAAAAAAATTGGTGCTCGAGTCGAAAAGCTGAGCGACACTGGTGCTTTAGGATACGACCATAACTTTGTGCTGAATGCCAAGGAAGACAAAGAACAGCCATTTAACTTTGCGGCTCAGTTGGTAGATCCAAAGTCGGGTCGTACGCTACGAATTCTAACGGATCAGCCGGGCATTCAGTTCTATTCAGGAAACTTCCTGAAAGGCCAGATCGGTAAGGGTGGGAAAACTTACGCACATCGTAGCGCCGTTTGCCTGGAGACTCAGCACTTTCCAGATTCTATGAACCACGAAAATTTCCCAACGGTCATTCTGAAACCCGGCGAAGAATACAAAACTTCGACTCAGCTGACCTTTGGAATCGCCAAGCCAAAGGCTGCGAACTAAAGATTTCCTGAAATCTATTAAGGTGACTCGTCGAGGTGGCGTGATACAAATAGACGTCCACTGCCAGTCACGTTGAACAGAAAACTATACCGCACAGCGTGCGAAAACCGGACTGGCAAACTTCTCAATGCAAGCACAACCCGCGAGTGAGTGAATTTTGCAATGGCTGAATTCAATTGCTCGTGACGCGTATTTTTGAATTCGCGATTTTTGGACCGCCTCTAAGGCTGATCGTGGAAAAAGTCTGATCGCCACCTGGACGATGAAAATAGAATTGCCAATCGGATTTGAAGCCTGGCTTACAGCAAAGCCGGGCTTCTTAGGTTTGCGTTGCTGTTTGAAGCCTGATCCAATGAGCTAATGAACGACGTCCAGCAGACGTTTAGTCCGTTGTGCTTGATGACCCTGCCAGGAGACCCTTGATGCAGTTCAGAATCAATCGAAGTTACTTCGCGGCCTGCATCGTGTTGATAACGGGCATTTCAGTGGCATCTGCAGGCGTGTTATGTGCTCAGGAAACATCTGCCCCAAACAGCTTTCTGGAGTTTGTGCAGTCGCAGGCTGCTGAACTGCGATCCGGGAATGTTGCAAGCACATCGCTGGCTGATTGGCAGGAACAGCGAAGTCAATTGCGTGAACAGCTTCAGAACGCATGGGGCGGATTCCCGGAAATTCATGCAGCCCCGGAAGTCAGAGTTCTGGATACTCTGGATCGCGATGGGTATCGGGTCGAGAAAATCGTTTTTCAGACTTTGCCGGACATCTGGATGACGGCAAACGCATATGTGCCGGATGGCCCCGGTAAACATGCGGCCGTGCTGTGTGTGCACGGTCACTGGAAAGGGGCAAAGCAGGATCCTCACGTGCAGGCTCGGTGCATTGGCCTGGCAAAACTGGGTTTCTTTGTTCTGGCAGTTGATGCTCTGGGAGCTGGCGAACGAGCACTCGGCAAGGGGCTTGGTGAATATCACGGCGAGATGGTAGCTGCGACGTTGTGGCCCATCGGTCGTCCGTTGAGCGGATTGCAGGTTTACGAAAATATGCGAGCTGTTGACTACATGGTTTCTCGTGCGGAAGTTGACGCAGATCGTGTGGGCGTGACCGGTGCCAGTGGCGGAGGAAATCAAACGATGTACGCCGGAGCGTGGGACGAACGCCTGAAAGCAGTTGTGCCCGTATGTTCAGTTGGCAACTATCAGGCGTATCTGGGAGCAGCGTGCTGCATGTGCGAAGTGGTTCCCGGCGCGCTGCAGTTTACGGAAGAAGCGGCCGTGCTGAGTCTGGTTGCTCCTCGCGCACTGATGGTGATCAATGCCACGAAAGACTCGTTTCAGTTTTCCGTTGGCGAAGCTCAGAAATCCGTGGCGGGCGCTCGATCGGTCTTTCAGTTGTATCAGCGTGATGGAAGTCTGCGTCACACTACGTTTGAATCACCGCACGACTACAGCCAACCCATGCGTGAAGCGATGTACGGGTGGATGGCCCTACATTTGAGGGGCGAAGGTGACGGTTCGCCGATTGCTGAACCTGCCATGACCACCGAAGACCCGGCAATTCTGCGATGCTATCCCGGGGAAACTCGGCCCGACGACTGGATTACAATTCCAAAGTTTGCTGCGGAACAGGCTCGCACGATTTTGCGAGATCGGCTTCAACCAGCGACGGTTGCAGAATGGCGGGCATTGTCTGAAAAACGCCGTCGCATTCTTGATGAAGTCGTGCTGGGCAACACTTCGCCGCTGAACGTTGCTGTGATTTCCAGCAAACTGCTGGATGGCATTCGGACTTCAATGTTCAGTTCCGAGCCAGGCATCGAACTTCAGCTGGTGGAATCTATTGCCGCGAAAAAACCTGAGGATTCTCTGAAAGCGAATATTTTCGCGGATGAGGATTCAGTGACCGTCGTGTATTTAAAAATGGACAAACAGGACGACTTTGCGGCGTCGTTAAAGGACCGTGCAGTGAGTGACGGCCTGAGGTTTGTTACGGTGGACTTGCGGGCAACCGGTAAGAATTCGTTTCCGACAGATGGGGTTGGCCGAGCAATTGATCACAATTCGGCCGAGTGGTCGTTGTGGCTGGGCCGACCGCTGCTGGGCCAATGGGTACAGGACGTGAGGGCGGCGATCACGATCTTGTCGGCGACTAAGAACGGCAGAACGATCAAAGTTATCGGCAAAGGTCCGGCGGGACTCGTGGCGATCTGCGCTGCAGCTGTGGATGATCGAATTGATCATGTGATTACGGTTGGCACGTTGTCCAGTTTTGTTACAGAAGTGCCGTACGAAAATCAGCGACTGGGAACACTTGCCAACGGGATTCTGCGTGATGTTGGCGATGTCGCTGACTTGGCATCGCTAATTGCACCCCGAAAAGTAATTCTAACTAATTCAGTTGCGGCCAATGGTCGCCAGCTGACCGATGCTGAACTGATTCAGACGTTTCAGCCGACAGCAAACATTTATAAGTTGTTGAATGCGGCACACAACTTTCGGGTGGATGTCGAACCTGTCGCCGCCGACCGACTGCCTGAGATTCTGCGGGGAGAAGGTATTTCGCGGTAATGGCTGTAGCAGTCAGTCAATGAATCAATCAATGACGGTAGTTAAACTTGTGAGCACATTCCATGTGCTGAAAAATTCTGACGAATTCGGCTACGGAGACGGAGTTGGTCTACAGGTCGAGGGAATCGAGGTCGTCCATCAGGTCGTCGAATTCATCGCGTTCGCGAGTCTTCAAACCAACTGACATGCCGACAGCATCGCGACCGTCGAGAATGAGTTCCCGGTCACGTTCCAGTACTGCCATTTCGACGGCAGATGCTCCATCATCGCCGCCGAACAGTTTGGACAGGTCGATCTTGATTCCACCGACTTCACCATCCGCGCCGGCGATGGCGGGTGTTTTGTGCTGAGGAAAGATGATGGCATTTTCCGGGCAGACGCGACTACATGCTGGACAGCCTTTTTTGCAGTTGTCCTGTTCTTCGACAAGAATGCGATCCAGAGCATCCACGCCGTAGACTCCGAACAGGCAAAAATCGATGCACTCCATACAGTTGGTGCAGCGGCTGTAGTCGATCACAGGGTACCAGCGTCGACTGGTGTCTTCGGGAAGCGCCTGTTTGTCGGACAGATTAGCCGAACCGCTGTCTAACGCTTTGCGAGCTTCCAGCTGACGTTCCGGGTTAAGATAGC
Source organism: Fuerstiella sp. (assembly GCA_041689795.1). Lineage (GTDB taxonomy): Bacteria > Planctomycetota > Planctomycetia > Planctomycetales > Planctomycetaceae > Fuerstiella. The sequence goes on from JBDNFN010000077.1 coordinate 17,272, forward strand.
GCTGCAGCTGTTCGGCTTTCGGCGATCCATTGATGAAGCTCATCAGGTCGACGGTTTGCACACTGTTTTCGTTGGAAATCCTGATAACTTCGTCGATGTAATCCTGAGCCTTTTCGCTAACCCGAAGATCCATGCAATAGACCTTGCGATCGGGCACGTTGACACTGCCGATTCCGCGAGCTTCATGTTTTTCAACGTCGTCTTCGTCTTCGTCTTCGTCTTCGTCGGGTTCGCTTCGCAGCAATGTCAGGCCTTCGTGCCCGCGGACACCGGCTCGATCCAGCGTCCACTGAGTGGCTCGTTCGTACAGCCAGCCCAGCACAAGCAGGTTGCCAGGCACAGATCGCAAAAACATCATACCCGTATGATCGCTGGACATATCGTAAAGATGGGGCACCAGTGACACATCGATGCCGGGTTCCATAATCAACGACGTCAGAATGTCTTCTTCCATCTGCCGCTTCATGGGATTTCGGCCCTGAGCCTGACAAATGACAACGGTAGTCTTGTTCCTGCCATATTTTTTATCCGATCGGTTAGCGATGCATCGTGGTCAACACCGCGAGAGCGTCAGAGTACAGTGTTTGGTCCCGTTTTTCGAACATGAAGCGATCAACGGATCAGAATTTGTGTGCTCGCCGCCGGCAGGGACGCTTAAACGATCACATCGAGTGCCGCACTGTGGCCAAATCTGCATTGCGTCGTGGTGCTGCGAATCCATAAACAGTTGGCGAAATGTAGCCGCCTTTGTTAGCTTTGCATTTTAAACGTCCGCTTAGTAGTTCTCCGCAACGTCCTCCCACCGAAAATCAGCCCATCATGCGACTGTTTACCTGCACGCTAATTTGTGTCGGCACGATAACCGCCGTTTTGCCGTCGCCAAGTATCGCTGAAGACGTTGACTTTAATCGTGACGTGCGTCCGATTCTTTCAGATGCCTGCTTTGCATGCCATGGTCCGGATTCTGGAAAACGTCAGGCTGATCTGCGACTTGATCAGCAGGATGGCCTGTTTCGTTCTGAGGACGGAGTCACTGTGGTGGATCCGAAATCTCCGGATCACAGTGAGATACTGAAACGTATTTTGTCTGATGATCCTGATCTAATGATGCCACCCTCAGATGGCGGGCGAAAACTAACGACCGGAGAGAAAGAAACGATTCAGCAATGGATTCAGCAGGGAGCAAACTGGAAGGGCCACTGGGCGTATATTGCTCCGGTGCGTCTGCCTGCTCCGGATGTACAGGTCAGCGGCTCGGGTAATACGATTGATCGTTTTGTTCAGGCGGAACTCAATGCCCGAAAACTGACGGCATTGGACCAGGCGGATCCCGTAACACTGGTGCGTCGACTTTCTTTTGATCTGACAGGTCTGCCGCCGGCGCCTCAGCAGGTGGAACGTTTCAAAGCGGATCCGTCGATTGAAAACTGGGAAAAGCTGGTCGCCGTGATGCTGGCGTCCGATCACTATGCCGAACGCATGACCGCACTGTGGCTGGACCTTGTGCGATACGCAGACACCAACGGCATTCATGGAGACAATCATCGTGAAGTCTGGATGTACCGCGATTGGGTGATTGACGCCTTTCGACGCAATATGCCTTTCAACCAGTTTACAGTTGAACAGTTGGCGGGTGATCTTCTGCCGGATGTAACCGACGAACAGAAAATCGCGTCGGGCTACAATCGACTTCTGATGACAACTCGCGAAGGTGGCGCTCAGGCGGGTGAATATCTGGCGAAGTATTCGGCGGATCGGGTTCGCAACGCATCCACCGTATGGATGGGGGCAACCATGGGCTGCTGTGAATGCCATGATCACAAGTTCGATCCGTATTCGATCAAAGACTTCTATCAGTTTGCCGCATTCTTTGCCGACGTTCAGGATGTTCCCGTGGGTGTGCAACCATCAGTGAAGATGCCTTCTCGACAACAACAGCAGCAGCTGGCAGAACTGGATTCAAAGCTGGTTGAATTTCAAACATCGCTGGACACTCAAACGCCGGAACTTGACGCGGAAATGCAAGCGTGGGCCACAGCGTTGCACGAACGATTGCAGGCAATATCCAAAGTATGGCACGTTGCCAGCATCGCAGACATGAAGTCTCAGGCGGGGCAGATCATGACTCTGCAGGACGACGGCAGTGTGAAAACCAGCGGCGAAAACTTTAAGCACGACACGTATACAATTGCTCTAAAATTGAAGGCTGGCCCCCTGACGGCCGTTCGGCTCGAAACTTTGACTGACGACCAGTTTGCACGTAAGTCGCTGTCGCGTCCGCCGGGTAATGGGAATTTTGTCCTTTCCGGAGTTGCCGTTAGTCATGTTCGCAACAGCGACGAAACCGAACACGCTGTCGCCATTAAAGACGCCATCGCGTCGTATGAACAAAAATCATGGCCGGTGACCAACGTTTTGGATGGCAAACCGGAAACGGGGTGGGCCGTTGATGGACACAACGATCCCTTGAAATCCCCGCTGGCCGGTATTCGACTGGCTACTGCAATTCAGGCGGAAGACGGCGATCGGCTGATTGTCGAGCTGCGTCAGACATCCGTCGATTTCCACAACATTGGGCGGTTCCGGTTGTCCACATCTGCGGTTGAATCTCCCAGTCTCGACAATAACGCGTTAGGTATTCCGGCGGATCAACGGGCTGCTATTGGCGCATGGCCAAACGTGGATGGCGAGATGAAATCGAAGCTTGCCACTTATTTTCGCACAATAGCTCCGCTATTGGACGATGTTCGTTCGCAACAGATTGCGGTGACGAAGGCTCGCGAAGAACTGCAAAAACAAATTCCTGAAACGCTGATTACACGAACTCAGAAGCCTCGAGAAATACGAGTACTGGCCCGAGGTAACTGGATGGACAACAGCGGCGACGTTGTGAATCCGGGGGTGCCACATTTCATGAATCAGTTGACGCCGTCCGGACAGGCGTCAAGGCTGGATCTGGCCAACTGGTTTGTCGACGACGCCAATCCTGTTGTTGCTCGCGTGTTCGTAAATCGTTTATGGAAGATGATGTTCGGCAAGGGCATTGTGAAGTCTGCCGATGATTTTGGATCACAGGGAAGCTGGCCTACTCATCCTGAACTGCTGGACTGGCTGGCAGTTGAGTTTCGCGAAAGCGGGTGGAACGTACAGCACATTATTAAACTGATTGCAGCTTCAGATGCATACCGGCGTTCGTCTGTAGCAACAACCGAATTAACGGAAGCCGATCCTTTCAATAACTGGCTGGCACGTCAGTCACGATTCCGCCTGGATGCAGAATTCATTCGCGACAATGCTCTGGCGGTTTCCGGACTGCTGGTCGAAAAAGTCGGCGGTCGCAGCGTGAAGCCATATCAACCGGCTGGCTACTGGGATCACCTGAACTTTCCCAAGAGAACATGGCAACCGTCTTCCGGCGAAGACCAGTTTCGTCGAGGACTCTACACATATTGGTGCCGTACGTTTCTGCATCCAGCTATGCGTTCGTTTGATGCACCCACACGAGAAGAATGCACCGTTGACCGGCCTCGCAGCAACAACAGCCTGCAGGCTCTGGTTCTGCTGAACGATCCGAGCTTTGTTGAAGCTGCTCGAAATCTTGCCGCAAAATCTCTACAGCATGGTGGCGAAACGGCTGATTCACGCATCACATATCTGTATCAGCAATCTCTGTCGCGTGATGCTCGACCTGACGAATTGACGGTTCTAACAAAGCTGTTGAGCGAACAACGGGAACAGTTTGCAGCCGACACAGACGCGGTTGACGAGTTCCTAAAAGTCGGCCAGGTTGGTATCGCTGAAGGCATCGACAAAACGGAACTGGCCGCGTGGACGTCTGTTGCTCGAGTAATCCTGAACCTGCACGAAGCGATTACCAGAAGTTAATTCGGCCTGGCAGACTCATACAGTTATTCAATTTTCTCGTGGTGGAGTTCAGGAGAATTCTATCAACTTCCGAATTCAGCTACTGAAAACAGAAGTCTTCAATGAAGCCGCGTTCAGAGACACAAAGCTAGTCGACCGGACATAGTCTTTGCCGACCGCGTGTAGGTTAAAAACATCGTTTGACATCGAGAGAAATCTATTATGTTGCAAGAATATATTAACGCGTGTCGTCGACGAGCATTCCTGCGGCAGTCTTCGGCCGGAATTGGCGTCGGAGTTCTGGCTTCGCTGTTCGGTCAGCAGTCTCCAGTTGCTGCCGTGGATTCCGAACGCTGGCAGGGAATTGTTCAGCCATTGCATGTTCCGGTGAAAGCAAAACGCGTTATTCACCTGTGTATGGCGGGTGGCCCGTCTCATCTGGAAACGCTGGACTACAAGCCGAAGCTGGCGGAAATGGATGGACAGCCGATTCCAGAATCGTTTACAAAGGGCAAACCGATTGCTCAGCTGCAAAGCAGCAAAGAACTGAAGTGCCTAGGGCCGCAGCATCCGTTCACAAAGTTCGGCGAATCCGGGCAGCAGATTTGTTCACTGTTCCCAAACATTGGCAGCATCGCGGATGACATCTGCGTCATTAATTCATTGCAGACAGAAGCGATTAACCACGACCCGGCTCATACATTCATGAACACAGGCAGCCCTGTTCCAGGCCGCCCATCGATGGGGTCATGGATCAATTACGGGCTTGGTTGCGAAACAGATGATCTTCCGGGATATGTAGTGCTTTCATCGTTGGGGAAGTTCGGTCAGGCTCAGCCGATTGCAGCTCGCCAATGGCACAGCGGTTTTCTGCCCAGCCGTTTTCAGGGCGTTGAATTTCGTTCAACGGGCGATGCCGTTCTGTACGTCAACAGCCCGGCAGGCATTAAACACAATCAGCAGCAACAGGTGGTGGATTCGATCAACCAGCTGAACAGAATGCAGGCCGATTTGACACAGGATCCTGAAATTGCAACTCGGATTGGTGCCTACGAAACAGCCTTTCGCATGCAGACCAGCGTTCCGGAACTGATGGATATGTCTCAGGAACCGCAGCACGTGCTGGATATGTATGGCACAAAAGGGGCCGACGGATCGTTTGCGTCGAACTGCCTGCTGTCGCGACGACTTGTTGAACGTGGAGTCAGGTTTGTTCAGCTTTATCACCGAGCATGGGACCATCATGGAGGAGTGAAAAAGGCTATCGAGGGTACAGCTGGCGAAGTTGATCAGGGAGCGGCCGCTTTGATTAAAGATCTGAAGCAGCGAGATATGTTAAAAGATACTCTGGTCATCTGGGGCGGTGAATTCGGCCGCACACCGATGGCTCAGGGAAGTGGTCGAGACCACCATATTCGAGGCTTCAGTTGCTGGATGGCTGGCGGAGGCATCAAGGGTGGGATTACTCATGGAGCGACGGACGAACTTGGCTACGAAGCAGTGGAGGACATCTTCCATGTTCACGATTTTCACGCGACGCTGCTACATCTGATGGGAATCGATCATTCCCGGCTGACGTTCAAGTTTCAGGGACGTAACTATCGTCTAACCGATGTCGCTGGCCATGTGGTTGACAAAATTCTTGCTTGAGCATGCGATCAAATCGTGGATGCTGCAGCCAATATGGTGATCGAGAATTTCCTTGACTCGTTTTCCTGCGTTTGCGATTTGCCGATTACATGCCGCAAAACCGCAGGCGGTATGGGAACAAGTACGGTGGCAGCAGGCTGACGCTGCCACGTTGGACTTTAGGGAAATTTTCTCACTGCAACAATTTGGAATGAAGTTGACCCGATTGTGCGGCCGAAGCCGATACTCAGACTATTGAATTGCATCTGCGTCTGAAAGCGTGGATGCCGCGCGACAATCTATCCTGAAACGAGCGATTGATGAATCTGGCGGAATATCGAGTCAACCTGGGCCGCTTCGGTGGGCCTATGGATTTGTTGCTGTACCTTGTGAGGCGGCATGAACTTGATATTTGCACTATTTCTCTGTCAAAGATCACTCGCGATTTTCAACAGTTCATGGAAGTGCTGGAACTTCTGGATCTGGATCTTGTGGGTGACTTCATTGTGGTTGCCAGTACGCTGCTGGAAATCAAAAGCCGTGAAGTTCTTCCGAAGCCAGAAGAAGTCGTCGTCGAAGAAGAATTCGAAGAAACCGACAGCGATCTCATCGGCCAGTTACTGCAATACAAGCGTTACAAGAACGCAGCAAAGGCTCTGGACGAACGAGCGTCTGAGTGGCTGGAGCGCTATCCTCGACTAAATGACGATCGTCCGGACCTGAAGCACGATCACGCCACGGACAGAATTCGAGAAGTCGAATTATGGGACCTTGTGAGTGCTTTGGCGCGCATCGTGCGAATGCCTGAGGTCGAAAAGGCCACCAGTATTCGTATGGATGAAACTCCGATTGCAGAATTTCAGGACCGCATTCGGAAACGACTGTTGGTGCAAGGCCGAGTTGAATTCAGTTCGTTTTTTGAAGGCGAAAAACTTCAGTCTCGGATTGTGGGCATCTTTCAGGCCACGCTTGAACTCATTCGCCACGAACAGTATCGCGCCGAACAGCCTCAGATGTACGGTGAAATCTACATCCTGCCGCCTCTGCCGAACCAGCCCGCCCGCTAATTCGGTACAGTGTGTCGGCAGCAATAGACACATTGCAACGACGCCCAAAACTAACTGAAAGCAGAACGTGCGTTGCTTGCGCGTTCCTCCCACATCAGGTATTCCGTGAACTGTGATCGGGGCTTTGGTGGCGAGTTTCGGCATTTTTTGCCGGACGGAATCCTGCCACAATTACGCTAACTCTGGCAGTACCAACGCATAGCGATGTACTGCTCAAAACGTGATGTTTACAGCGGAACTGTGGCGTCGTGAAAACTTGATTTAATTTCAAAAATACGGCTAAGAGCGATTGTGACGCCGGTCGATCCTGAAAGACGAAGCCATGCTGTGTCACGTAGCGCGAATTTTCCTCGCGGCAATGGTATGCAGCAACTGCCATCGGAGAGCGTCGTGAATTACTCAGGTAAAATCTATCCGGAAGATACGGTTGGGTATTTTCGAGTCGCTTCGGCAGCGGGCCGACAGCCCATTGAACCTATTGCCGTTGGCACGTTTCTGATTGGCAGTGGCGCACAGTGTAATCTACGATTCGGTGACCATGACATTCCCGAAGTTCATACGATTCTGACGGTTGAACGCGAAGTTGTCAGCCTGAAATGTAGTCAGCAGCGACCGCAGTTGCTGGTCAATGGTTCTCCAACAAATGTGTGTCAGCTGTCCGACGGCGACATGATTGAAATTGGCGGGCACACTTTGCTGTTTCGACTTGCGGCAGCGGAAGACCGAATCACATTGGACGAAGATTCATTTTCCTTTGGTGAATCCGCGGCTGACAGCACTTCAGAAATGGAAGACCTGCTTAACCGACTGGGAGAACAGATTGACCTGGTCGAAGAGCTGACGCACACGCCGGACGATGGGGTGGTTGAGCTGTTGAAGGCCGTCGCAGAAAATGCTCGAGCCAGCCAACAGACGGCTATCACAGGTCCCCCAAGTGACCTACAGCAGGTGACTGCTTTGCTGCAGAAACACCATGAAGCCAGCCGCATCCGGCTTGAATCGCTTACGGAAGTTCTGGACAACGTAGTTCGCCAGCAGAAATTAATTGCCGACACTCTGGAAGTCATGTCATCGCGCATTCAGAAACTCGACGCCGGCGGCGGATTCAAACAACGCCGAGCCAGTGCCTGAAGCAATGTCAATGCGTTGCCGGCTCTTGAGTCTCCGCTAATCGCGACGCAGGAACCGACAATTCGTGTGTTCACTGATCGCAATCAGCAGCACTTGATGTGTAGCCCGTTGCGGTAGACCTTGTTGCAGCTATTTCTAGCCGGCCCTGCTGTTCAGGAATTCTTCCAGATAAGCTAGCAGCGGATCGATCGCGCGTTCCTGAATTCGGTGAGTTGGTTCCCATGGAAACCACTCGAAGCCCAGATGCTCGGTAGGTTTTAGCTGCACGTCGCGGATCAGTATGCCGAGAAAAATTCGCAGCGATTTTTCGATGGAACCTTTCCCGCCACCGTAACGTTTTGAGCTAACGATGTAGCGACTTTCGAAGGAAAAGTCCGGATCGATTCCGATGTCTTCCCCCTGAATGCCCGTTTCTTCGTCCAGTTCGCGCAAGGCACATTGCAGGTCCGTTTCGCCCGGATCGACGTGTCCTTTGGGCAAGTCCCAGCGATCGGCATGCTTCATCAGCAGGAACGATTCAATGGGGTTTCCTTTGACGATTAGAAACCCACAGGATCTTGGTTCTTTTGTTTTCTGTTGTGCCATCTTCTACTTCGACTATTTCAAATATTGTTAGCTGCAGGGTGGCGGAAAATCGGGGTGATGTGTCACGGGCGACATGCGGTCGTCTCGGTCCTGTTCGCGAATTCCAAATGGCTGGATGACGGGCGCACCGTTCAGGCTCAGGAAATCTCGAAGCGTCCAATGATTAACAGGGAACGCTAATTCATCCCAGGGCAGCGCCGCTTCGTTGATGGGGAACAACTTGACCTCCAGGCTTTCGGGGCCAGCGGCAAATTCGTTGGACGTCATTCGCGCCAGATACACCATGTGGACCTGGCCAATGCGTGCAATCGAATAGGTTCCAAGCAAAGATTCGACTTCGATCTTCGCACCGGCTTCCTCAAACACTTCGCGCTGAGTTCCTTCTTCCGTCGTTTCGCCGACCTCCATGAAGCCGCCGGGAAGAGTCCAGAATCCATATCGCGGAGGAATTGCACGACGGCAAAACAAAATTTTATTTTCCCACACGCACAGCCCGGACAGAATGATCCGCGGGTTTTCGTAGTGAATCCACTCACACTGCGAGCATACCTGACGTTCCAGACTGTCGCCGTTTGGCACACGCGGCTGGAAGTTAGGAAATGCAGAAAATGGAACGTTCATCGCGAAACACAGAATCTTGTTAAGGCAGACAGAAATCTGATTTCAACTTCATTCAGCCGGCATTGCGAGTCATCGGCAGGCGTGTATCTGGTTACCAGCAAAGGCGTTCAGCTGAACGCCGTTACAAGGAAACCAGCGTCGATGGATTACTGTGATTGAGTAGAAATACAGATCGATCGACGATCAGGACTTCATCGCCGTAAAAGTTGCGATGTTTCTATTCGCCCAATGATTGTGACGCTATTTCTTTTTACTACTACCTTCGTCTGAGACGACTTTCAATACCGCCCCAACTTCAGCACAGATGATCAGAAGGACCTTCAGAGGAATGCCTGATCCTCGTTCTTCAAACTTGATCAAAGTAGCCGGCGCTGCTTCAATTTTCTTAGCGAGCTGGGCAATTGAAAGCCCCTTGGCTTCGCGAAGTCGTTTTACTTCGCTCGCTAATTCTGCCAGAGCAGCGCTTTCTTCAAGCGGTCTGCGTCCGACACGCGCCCACATCTCTCGCATGTCGGTTGAACGTTCACGACCGCCAACTTTCGGAGGCCGCGTGGCCGGCGTTCGAAAGCCCAGTGCGACTTTCTTAGCGGTTTTCTTAGCGGTTTTCTTAGCAGCTTTTTTCTTCACGGTAGTTCCCTCGCTGTTGACGGCGGTTTGGCGTCAACGCAACAAGCCTGTAGATTGGCGCAAAAAAGGACGACGCACGAGAATCAAGGTGTGGTGTCAAGGTGTGTCTACGCAACGTCATGAATGGTCGCGTGTGAAGCGACGAGTTTCAACAGTTCCAGCCTAACTGTTTGCAACAAAGTCACTTCCAGTTGCTTAAGTATGTCGGCAACAACAACGCCATCCATTACGCGATGATCATACGCAATTGTAACCCGACAGTGACCCAGGTCAGAAAGAGGTCCGTATGTAAGGCATCCAGTTTGGATTGAAGGCGGGATCTGAATTTCCACACCTTTTCCTGACAGCGTTGATACAAAAAACGTTCCCAGCCGACGAGAACGTTTTGATTTTGCCACGTGTATGTTCCAGCCCCATATCAATCTGCGAACTAAAGTAGGTAGTCCCGCCATGCGTATCTCACTTCGAAACATCCGTTTTGGTGGTTCTGTCGTGAAACGATCAATCTGTTGCTGTATCTCTAGTAAAGCTTGGTTTTCCGGATGTTCGATCCGTCCCCAGAACAGCCAGGGACACCCCTTGTACTCGCGTTGCACCGTCAGAATCGCGACGCTGGCAGGGTGCTGATACAGGTGAGCAAATGGCCATCGGTACCAAGTTTGACGCAGTTCCGGAAAGTCTTTTGCCACCACTGCGTAGGCTTTGAGGAACAATGCCGGCCATGAAATTCGCACTGCGGACGTAGATCGAACTTCAGCCAAGGGAGCTAGGTTCATCGTGCGGCTATGGCCGCATTGCGGCACAGATCGATTGAAGTGCAGCAGATCCCACGTCAAACGACGATTTCGCGGGATTGTAAACATTCGTCCGTTGTTACTATCACTCACGACGTCGATTCCCGACCTTGCTGTTGAAACGATTCGCCCGGTTTCATGCCAACGGTTGAGTGTAGCAAACTTATTGTCGCATCTGAACATTACTTAATTTTTGATTCCGGCCCAATTTGGCTTATGTCCGACTGTGCACACTCTCCGTCGGCGAGTGTGCGATATGGCCCGTTTTTGCGGCGATCTAAATTCTGATCCCGACAGAATACTGGTCGCAACGCCTGCCGTGAGTTAACGTACATAATCGTAGCTGGAAGTCTGAATTGTGCGTTTTGGACTCGGAAAGCCAAAACGGTCATTTCGCAATATATCCAGCGTGTCTCGGCGACGTGCCGTTTCGCGAGACAGGTTTGTTGGCTGTTGATTATGATGGAGACAGAATGCATAACACAGTCAGGAGAGTCTGCTTTCTGGTTTTGTGCGGGGTGTTGTATTATGGGATTGTGCCGTGCGGCTGTAAGGACGTAACTGCCAGCGAAAAAGTTCCACCGCCTGAAACGCTGCCCTTTCTATGGAAGATATCTTCCCTCAGCAATGGCGACGACGCACAAACATCTGACGCCTATCTGTTCGGTACAATTCATGTCGCGGACAAAAGCGTGACAACGTTTCATCCGATTGCTGAGCAGGCATGGAACGATGCATCGGCAGCATATTTCGAAATCGATTGTCAGAAGAATGCGGATGCTCAGACAAAAGCGATTTCACTTCCGGCCGGTGCGAATCTGGCTGATACGGTTCCCGCTGAACTGCTGCAGCGACTGGATCAGCGGCTAAGAAAGATATCGCCGTTGATAAGTCGTTCGATGCTGCCGAACGCGAAAATTGCGGTTTGGCCGTTACTGCTTGGCGACCTAGATGCTCAGGTTCGCCAGTTGGGGCAGTTGCCAATGGATCTGAAGCTTTTTAGGAAGCTCGAATGGCGGGAAAGATGGTCGGCGGTCTGGAAGAACCGACTTCGCAGTTGAAGCTGTTGAACGCCCTGACGATCGAAGAGCAACTGGCTTTTCTACGGTCAACATTGGATACAATGGACGACGATGACACCAACCACATTGACCGACTGCAGATGACGATGGAGCTATATGCATCAGGCGATGAACTTAAGTTTGCAAAATTCATCGAGGACGAATTCAAACGCAGCGATCTTTCTGAAAAACTGCGTGAGAAGATCGTTCATGGTTTACTAATCGATCGCAATCAGCTGATGGCGGATGCAATTGTGCAGAACATGAGGCGGTCTCCAGACAAAGTCTTCTTCTTTGCGGTGGGACTCGGCCATCTTGTCGGCAAGGACAGCGTGCAGGACTTTCTGGCATTAAAGTCTGTTATTGTTAAACGAGTTGCCAACGCAACGGAGCTTCGCAGGGAAGACGCTGTTCAGGAACCCATCAGGTAAGAACGCAGTTGCAGCATAAGTTGCAGGCAGCGGAGTTCGAATGTTGCAGCGTCGGGCACTTTTCCAACCGGAACCATGGCAACAGAAACTCGTCTTCGAGTCTTCGCTTGGCCGGATTGTGCTGTTTCGCGACTTGTTTCGAAGCGGACATCAAGCTCGACGGCCTGTCTTTCCGGAGTCGCTCCCCAGCGGCGCGTAAAGCCGACATGACCGATCCGCATTTTCAGGTGTCCGTGTTCCTGCCTGGTGACCTGCACGTCGGTCGAGGCGATAAAGGCGTTAAGCTTCATTGCCGTCAATTCCAGAGACGTGGACATTTCAATGTCCTGATTGAACAGCAGTACACCGTTAACTTCGGTGACTCGTGATTCGCTTTCTTCAACGTTTTCGACGTATTCTGTGCTGCCGTCTTTTTCCTGATCTTCCCAGCAGGTTTTGTTTCGGCCGGTTTCTTTCGCACGGTACAGGCACGCATCGGCGCGTTCCAGAATTGTCTGAACGCTGTCGCCCAGACGCCCCGTGGAAACTCCAAACGACGAAGTAACTGTTAGACCACCAATGCCGCCAATTGAACTTTTCGCAATGGCTGTTCGTAGCCGTTCAGCTCGCTGAACTCCAGCCTGTAAATCAGTGTCCGGACACAGCACGACAAATTCTTCTCCGCCGTAGCGAGCGATGATTTCGCCTGAATCGGTTTCGTGCTGCAGCAGTCTTGTCAGGTCAACAAGAACCTGATCCCCCGCCTTGTGTCCGTAGGAATCGTTGATGTTTTTGAACTTATCGACGTCCAGAAAAATGATGCTCAGGCTGCGAGTACCTTCGTGATTATGAAAGTCGTCAAGCAGATGTCGCAGTTGTGTTTCCAGCTGACCGCGGTTGGCGACTCCGGTCAGTGCGTCGCGCGTTGCGGCCAGTTTTAGTTCGACATATTCGCGACTTTGTCGTCGCACTCCGCCTTTGCAGCGGAATAACTGAACGACTCCGTTAATCTGACGGGGGCCATCCATGATGGGCATCGTATAAACATCGACGCTGACCTGCCGGCTTTCGTCCAGTTCGCATACGCGAGTACCAAACTGTGCTCGGCCGTTTCTCATTACCTGAGGTACGATTTCTTCTGTCGCTTCAGCAGTGCGAGCACCTGTTTGAGTGATTGGAGACAGACGGACGTCACCAGCCTGCCAGCTACGGCCCATCACGTGTTTCATGTCTTTGCCTGTGAGTCCTGTCATTCCATCGGACCAGACGCAGTAGTTCATATCTCTGTCGAGGATAAAGAATCCATCGTACAGCGAATGGAACTGGTACAGGATGCCGAGAATCTGAGTCAGGACAACAACTTCGTTGCGTTGTTCTTCACTCATTTGAACGTAGGCATCGTTATCACCAAACGGGTCAGACAAAGCGAACAGCCCGTCACCCAGACTTTCGTGCCAGCGATTTAAAGTGCTAACAACGTTGCCATCGTAACGGCCTCCGGATTGCTCATTCAGTATTTTAATGACTTCTTCGTGCGTCATGCCACGACGGTACGATTTCGGCGAGCTTAGTGAATCGTAGGCGTCGGCAACGGCAAGAATGCGCGGCCCCAGCGGAAGCTCGATGGATCCACATTCTGATTCCACACCCGCCCCGTCAAAGTTTTGGTGCAACAGATTTAGTGTAGAAAGCAGAGTCTGGTTGATTTGCAAAGACTGCATCAGGCTGACGGCAGAATGATGATAAAGAGTCAAAAAGTCATATTCTTCGCTGCTGAGCTTGCCGGGCTTTCTCAATATATGATCGGGAACTCCGATTTTTCCGAGGTCATGCAACAGAGCAGACAGTTCCAGTTGAACTCGCTGTACATCCTCCCAGCCAAGTAGTTCTGACACTCCTCGACAGATCGTGGCGATTCTTTGTCCATGCAGAATAATGGATGGGTCGCGGACTTTCATCACGCGAAGCAGCATGTTCATTACACCGCGAGCAACCAGTGCATTCTGGTTGCTGCTGGCCAGTTCGCTACGAGCCTGCATTGACAGCGACAACATGCGATTCAGCACAGCGCCCGTGTCCGTTGGAACGGCGGGCGTCAGCGGACAGTAAACTTCGGATGCCTGATTGAATGTTGTTTGACTCACGGTTTTCACTGTCGGTTACGACTTTGCAATATTGATTTGCCAAAACAGAATATCGCTTTTCGCGGTGCGGTTTTGGCAACCTCTGTTGATACTCTAGGTCGACAATTTGAGGGTGAGCTGTTCGTGTCGGGAATTCCGAAAATGATTGACCCGCAGTATCGGCATGTTAGTAAAATCCGGCTCGCTATAACCGTCAATCACGACGTAGATGTCAGTAGTGTCGTTGTGGCGAGGTCAGGCGTTGTGGGGCCAGGCGAGATCTTCGCGACAAAATGTTGAGATCTGGCCTCAAATCGGTCCGGTGTTCTGCCAGCAAGACATTGCTCACGCGTGTTGTGAATCCTGGCAGTGTTACTAGAATTAGTTCTGTAAGCCGACACGTCACGGTAACTGTCTGGTTACCACGAACATGCTTTTGGCGGCGTATTTGAACCGAGTTTAAGGACAGACAACAGAGATGATGCAGTTTCTGACTCTGGCGTTTCAGGATGGAGCCGCCGAACTTGAAAGCGGACTTGCCAAAACAGTTGATGTTGTTGCGGATGCTGTTCAGCAAAGTAGTGGGGGATCCAGCCACTTAATCCTGCTGCTGACTGTGTTTGCTCTGGCCGTGTTTGTCGGCGTGGAAATCATAGCCAAAATTCCGCCAACGCTGCATACGCCGTTGATGTCGGGATCCAACGCGATTTCGGGAATTACTCTTGTCGGAGCCGTGCTCGCTGCCGGCGGTGATAACGGAACGTGGGCCAGTATTTTGGGGTTTTCCGCAGTTGTGTTTGCCACGATGAATGTAGTTGGCGGATTCGTTGTTACCAATCGAATGCTGTCGATGTTTAGAACTCGGAAATAGTTCGCTGATGTAACTGATCCTGAGTCCCACTTCATCGCCTTTTGTTTAACGCCGGGGAACTGAACCGTGAGTCCTAATTTGATTGACCTGTTTTATCTGGTTGCCGCGATTCTATTTATTATCGGCCTGAAAGGGCTGACGAAGCCTCGAACGGCAGTGCGAGGCAATCTGATTGGCGCGCTGGCGATGCTGATTGCGGTTGTCGTTACGATGCTGCACCAAGACGTCATCAGCGTGACGGGATTGCTGATCGCGATGGCCGTCGGTTCCGTTGTGGGTATCGTGCTGGCTTTGAAAATCGAAATGACGGCAATGCCTCAACTGGTGGCACTGTTTAACGGACTTGGAGGCGGGGCATCCGTTCTGGTTGCCGGAGCGTATCTTGCAGGAAAGGACTTTTCTGCAAAGTTGGCTTCAGGTAATTGCATTGCGGACGTATTGACGGCGACTGCGGCTTCCGGGCTGATCGGAGCCATTACTCTTTCAGGAAGTATGGTTGCCTTGGGGAAACTTCAGGAACTGAAGTTTATGAAAGACATTTCTTTTCCCGGTCAAAAGTTGCTTAATCTTGTATTGGCGCTCGGCAGCCTCGGGCTTGGATATCTGGTTGCGACTCAACCCCAGCACGCTGAACTGTGGTTCTGGGTGATGAGCTTTACCGCTACGGCCCTGGGAATCTTGCTGGTGATTTCTATCGGCGGAGCAGACATGCCGGTGGTGATTGCGTTGTTGAATTCTTATTCCGGACTGGCGGCGTCTGCTACCGGTTTTGTACTCAACAACAATCTGCTGATCATTGCCGGTTCACTGGTGGGAGCATCAGGATTAATTCTCACTCGAATTATGTGTGATGCGATGAACCGTTCTTTGTGGGCAGTTTTGTTCGGCACCATGCAGGGCAGCGGAAAGGCACTGTCCGCCGATGAAGTCTATATCAGCGTCAAGTCCACATCCGCCGATGAAGTTGCCATGATGCTGGAAGTCGCTCAGAAGGTACTGATTGTTCCTGGCTATGGAATGGCGGTCGCTCAGGCTCAGCATGCTGTTCGAGACCTGACAAACCTGCTGCTAAGCAAAGATATTGATGTTCAATTCGGCATTCATCCGGTTGCCGGCAGAATGCCTGGACACATGAACGTGCTGCTGGCCGAAGCAGACATCGACTATGACCGCCTGAAGGAAATGGACGAAGTGAATTCGATGATGGAACAGGTGGACGTCGCCATCGTTCTTGGTGCCAATGACGTCGTGAATCCATTGGCACGCACCGACCCAACAGCCCCATAGCGGGCATGCCGATCATCGACGTCGATAAAGCTCGCACTGTCATTGTTGTAAAACGCAGCCTCAGCCCAGGGTTTGCTGGAATTGCAAACCCGCTGTTTTCAGCTGACAATGCGCTGATGCTGTTTGCCGACGGCAAGAAGGCAATCGTAGATATCAGCAAAGCTCTACAGAACGGATAAACGCTGTTGGCCTGAATTGATTTATTAGTGCGGTACGGCGCACTCGTGAGGAGTTGTAGATATTGAAAACAGGTCAGCGCTGCTGCTGCTGCCGGTAAGAAATGCCAGCGTCGTTTCCAACGATATCGCGATCAACACACAGGCACAGTGTGCCTGCTAAAACTTAAGTTTGGAAAACCAGATTGTCGCTGCTGTGATTCCAGGCGGAGACCACCGAGCTAGTGCGCGTCCGTAAATGGACTTGAGTAATAAAAACGTAGAGTGAGAAACGAAAAAACTCCACGAAGATAACGACTGAAATTTACGTAGATGGTTTAACAGGGCCAAAAACGGAAATCGTGGTGTCATCTTCGAGGA
>JBDNFN010000078.1:0-17458 GCA_041689795.1 Fuerstiella sp.
CACTCCTCGAAGATGACACTGGGATTTCCGTTTTTGGCCCTGTTAAACCATCTACGTAAATTTCAGTCGTGATCTTCGTGGAGTTTTTTCGTTTCTCACTCTACGTTTTTATTACTCAAGTCCATTTACGGACGCGCACTACCCTAGGTGTGGCACTAATCAAATGTTATCCCTTCGAACCCACTCTATGCTTCGCAACGGACCAAATCTTTCTGACAGTGTCGTAAATGTCGAATCGGGAGAGTACCAGATTGGAAATGACAGCATTCCCAACGCTGAACCTCGGCATGGACGAAATGTCTGCGAATTTTGGATTGACGAGACACCAGTTTCGTTAGGACATGTCGAGGTCTTTGTTGCGAGTGGAGGCTATTTCGAGAACCGCTGGTGGCAGGACTCAAACCAAAATGGTGCCAACTTACTAAAGCAGGGATCTGTCGACCAACGTTGCAGCGAAATCCGCGCATTGTCTGTGAAAATTCTCAGTCAACTGAGGCCACGTCCGCGATCCAGCAGCGAAGTACCGGCGGTTGGAATGACATGGATGGAAGCCGCTGCTATCTGTCGTTTCTTTGGAGGCCGCCTGCCGTTCGAAGCGGAATGGGAAGTTGCCATGCAAACCAGTTTGGAGCGAGGCATGCGCCACAATGATCCTTCTTCCAAGCGTCTGAGTCTCTGGGGCTGTCAACTTTGCTTGGGTTTTCTCGAAGAGTGGACCGCCGGAGCATTTACACAACGGCATTGGCGTGACCCCGTAACACCAGAATTTGCTAACGCAGATTCCCGATACGGTGTCTGCCTGCGAGGTTCAACTCGGGGCAGTCTGGTCACGGATCAGGCCTATCGCACATCTGGTGATCCCACGGAGGGGAGACCCTTCCGTGGTTTTCGGAGAGTCTGGACTGAGGTACCGACAATGGCACGGGTTTCATCCGATTTTGAAATACAGCGACAATGAATCCACTCGTCGAAGCAACGGTTTCCTGTCCTCATTGCTGGAATCAGTTCCATGGCGATAAGGCATGGTATATTTCAACGCACAGTAAACTAATTGGCGATCCAGTACTCGGAAGCGTGCAAAAGCGGTACTCGCCCTCAGAAGCAACACATCGGGCAAATCAAGTCTTCGATGAGGAGGGGTGGGAAATGTTGCAGCGTGCATGCCCTCGCTGCCATTTACAAATACCGGACAACATGCTGTCATCTAGGGCGAAATTCATTTCCATCGCAGGCGCCCCACGTTCGGGGAAGACTTACTTTCTGACTATCATGCTGCATGAACTGAAAAAGTCGTTGTCGCAGCAGTTCAACTATACTCTTGGGTATTTGGACAGTCACGAAAAACGCATGGCGGTCGATTACGAAGAACGACTGTTCTCAGTGGCAGACATGACTCAGCCGGTCATGCTGCCCAAGACCGAAACCGCCGGCGACCATTTATACAACATGGTCAATCTGGACGACGTTGACGTCCAGCTCCCCAAGCCGTTCATGCTCTCGCTGCTTAAAACTGGCACTAGTTCCAATTCCGCAACCGAGAGCATTGTGCTGTACGACAATGCAGGAGAATCATTTCGTCTTGATGCCGAAGACAGCGGCAAGCAACGATCGACACAGCATCTGTCGGAATCTGATGCTGTCCTGTTCACCTACGACCCGATGCTTGAGCCGCAGACGAGAATTCGGCTGTCCGAATTTTCTGCGGATCCGCAGCTCAATGTGAACGCTTCGTCGGCAAGGCAAGTCGACTATCTGGAAGAAGTGGTGCATCGCATGCGGCGGCATCGCGACGTGCCTAACAATCAGCCGATGAACGTGGCCTTGGCTGTCTGTGTGCAGAAGTATGATGTGTGGAAACCGTTGGTTGATTTTCATCGCCAGGGTGGTCAGCCGATTATTGATTCGACATCGATCGAGTATCGCGTTAAGCATGGAGTCGCTGGCCTTGATCTGACAGAAATCAATGTCATTTCCGCAATCATCCGCAGCATGCTCAAGGACACGTCACCCCAGTTTGTGGCGATGGCGGAGGCACACTTTCGCCACGTCCGGTATTTTCCAGTGAGTGCGTTGGGGCACAGTCCTTCTGAGCACGATGGTTTCCTGAAAATAAGGCCAATTGATATTCAACCATTCCGAGCAGATCACCCGTTTCTATGGCTGATGCGGCGATGGGATATGATCGCGTGGCTCAAAAACAAACAGGAGAATCCTCGGGATTTGCCAGTGGCTTCGGTGCGAAATTTGAGGCCGGGACTTTTGGAAGTGCGTTGCCCGGAAACCGGTGAACCGATGCGTCTTGACGAGGATCACGCGGGGCGAGAATTCTATAACCCTAATTCGAGGCAGTTCTTCTGGATTCCGACCGTTCGGCTATCGGGCGAACCTGACTCAAAACGTGCCGGCACAGTACGACGCAAGAAACACGAGAGCCCGCAAGGACTGGGCCTAAAGCTGGGTAGCGCTGAGAAGGACAATGCTGATGGAAAGACACCAAGCAAACGGCGCTGGTGGCCGTTCTCATGAATGCCTCGCATCCCAAAACCCTGCAGTTCTACCAACAGGTCTACACCTCGTCCAGTGCCCTGCTTGACAAGGCACACGGAGACTTGGGTGTTGTCTGCGAAACAACCGGGTTTCCGCGAGAAATCCAGGCGGACCTCGATCGGCTTAACGCTTATCAGCCCCTCAACACTATTTCCGAGGCATCACTTGAAAAACATCCACCAGCCTACGTGCTAAAGACGCGTGGTCCTCAGAATTGTTGGTATACGATTTCCCGTACGGTGTTTGCTGGAGCCGACCACACAGGCCGAACGAATCCTCTGGCTCATCACTTCGTCATTGATCTGAATGGCTCGCAGAAGACCATTTCGCTGGCCGATCAATTGCATTCACTTCGCGCGTATTTCGTGTCTCGCTGGACTGATGAGCCGCGCCGACTGGACCAACCTTCGGAAATTCCGCTTGTCCGGCGATTGGGTGATGGTGAGCGTTTTCCATCGCCCGTCTGGCGAAAGTTCACGTCTGAACGAAGTGTGACGGCAATTCTGGGGTTCTTCGCCGAGCACTTTACAGCAGTCAGCACTGCCGCAGGTCGATCGGTCATTTTGGTTGTTCCACCCACGCTGGGGGACGAGATTCGTGACTTATTATCCGATCTTCTGGCCGTGCTTCCTCCATCTAATGCTCTTGAGGTCAGCATGCGAACTCATGTGCTGAGTCCGCCCGGTGTTTCAGGTCAGTGTCGCGTGATGGTGACGTATCCAGGGACGGCCTATCTTGGTCAGGAACAACGGCGGCAGGATGACCATCGGCCGATCATTATGAATCTAGTTGATGGCGAATTACCGAACTCGCTCTGCAAGGACTATGGCGTGCGAATTCAGGCGACACTGAATTCGGGCGGCACGGCGGGCGATCTGCAAAAACTGGTGGACCTGCGATCGATATTGGGCGTTGTGGATGATTCCGACGGAACGCCATTCACTGACTTTGAGCTGGTGCAGCAACGACTCGCGTCGAACAGTCCGCTTCAGGATATTCATCGAACACTATTACAGTGGAGCAGTATTGGGCGAGCGGCACCGGCGGGACTGAAGCTGATGTCCAGCGGACTCGCGAAGGCAATTGCGGGACACTTCAACGCACGCAAATGCAATTCTGACTGGTCTGTTTTCACGACGCTGGCATTTACCAATTCGGTCCCACAGCAGTCTCGAAAGCTTGCCACACAAGCCATCGATAAGTGCCTAGCGAAGGCGCTGCCGGCGATTCTTGAACATCCGTTGATGGCCTCACAATCAGGCGACAAAATCAAAGAGTGGCTGAGAATGCGTGTCGATAGTCGACCAGAGGTAATTACGTCGCTTGTTCAGGAAGCCTTGAACAAGTCTTCGGAATCAAGTGTACCCGCCATACAAAAAGTATTACTCGATCTTCAGCCACGTGTAACACCGGACATTTGCGAAAGTTGGGGACTGCTTCTGCATGCACAGCCAGCGTCGTCTTCACCGATTCGAAGACTGATTGGCCGATTCGTTGCGCAGCAAATCCGTGACGCAACGATTGCCCCAATGGAATTGGCGAAAGCCATTTCAGATATCGTTGGTCAATGTGAGGAATCGGAACGACGGCAGATCCTGTTTGACGTTCTTGAGGCTAGTGCCAGATCAAATCAGCTTGCCGAGTTCGTGGAATGGTTCGGGCAGACTTTCGGTGTTGATCAGAACTCAATTGCGGGAAACGACATATCTCGGCATTTAAAGCCGGTTCAGACAGCGATTAGGAATGTAACGCAGGTCAAACCTGAACCGCAGCTAGCTCGTCAGTCTCCTAGTCCCCCAGTGAACGATGTGTTCCCATGGGACTTGGGAAATTCTGGCACTCGCCCTAGCCGACCACAGACACGTTCCGTAAGTTCCGAAGGGGAAAAAGTTAGTAGCATCATGAATATCTGCTGGTGGTTGGCACTTGGCTCCACTCTCTCGATCCTATTCACGGGCGGCTATCTGGTTTTAGAATTTAGGTGGCTGTCGTTGCCACATCTGCGTTTTCCAACAAGCAACCCAAACGCTTCTGAATGGGTTGGCCTGATGGCGTTCCCGGGGGCGATGCTTTACTACCTCATCATGCTGTCGCTAGTGAAATGTAACAAGGATCCGAAAAAGCTAAGCGAATCTATCTGGCGTCTTAACTCCGCTTGTGTCGTCCTAAGCTTAGGCGTCTTGTTAACACTTTGTCGGTGTTTCAGTTGGTTGATTCAATGACAGACACTTCACGACCATTGCGCAGTGAAACTCAATCGACGTCGCGTTCTCCCCAACGCGTGCGGTCTATCCAGCCGGACTTTACTGATGAGATGCTGGATGCTGGCCAGGAAACTGTGACGTCGCACGAAACGCTGAATGACCTACGTGCGGTTATTGCTTATTGGAGTCTGCAGCAGGATGGCCTGCCCGACGGCTTCGCTGACAACTTTTACGTTGAATCTGCAGCTCGCCAAGTTGTCCCGGCAGTTGTTGTGCATGTCCAGCACTCCAAACGCAGCTTGATTCAGAACTTAATACCCTACGATAACAGCGGACTCAGTGAGCAACGGTTCAACCGGCGCGATTTGTTCGCTTTGTCGGACGTCGATAATCGGTGTGAATTTCCGAGCTCTCCGACGACGGAAATCGAGGTTATTCCAGGCAACGAATCGCTGAAAACATGCGCCGAATGCTCAGGTGCCGGAGAAAACCTGTGCGAGAAATGCGATGGTGTCGGAACGCACATTTGCCGGAAATGCAGTGGCGGCGGTAAGGTGGAATGCTTGGATTGCTCCGGACAGGGCGAAATCATTGTGGGTGGAACCGAAACCCGAACGTGTGGTCGATGTCGGGGGCGCGGCACGACGACTTGTTTGCCATGTTCCGGGAAGGGCAACAACGATTGCGAGTGTGACGGAGGAACGTTCGAATGCGACAACTGCGCCGGGCATGGCCAGATGCGAACACAGTGGCATTTGGAAACCGTCACTCGTACGCAAACATTTCACCAACTGGTGTGCCGCAACGAATGGGTTGATGATGACCATAAAGTCGCCATCGACTCTGTCCTTCTACGCTATTACGACTGGGCAGAACCCGAACGCTTTCGAGTTCAGGACTCCCGAAAGCTCGTCCCGGATTGCCTGTCCAAGCCTGCAGGGAAAATCATCGAATCGCTCAACCTAACGCCCGGTGAAGACGAACTCGCAACGGGCCTGCGGATACAGATCCAAGCGTCTTACGTCTATCACGTGGAAGTTACTCACGACGGCAGAGTAGCCGATTTTTTTGTCAGCGGATGTTCGAACACTGTCACACCTCGAAAAGTCAAGCGGAGGGAACAGAGCGTCTTGTCAAGAGTCACAGACAAGTATGTGGTGAGTCAGGAAGAGAGCCTCTACGCTCGCGCGGTCAGTGAAGGCGAAATTTTTCTCACAGACAGACGCTGTCTAGGGCTTGAACTACGCCGACTCGGAATACCTCTTGAAGTTACAGACGAAGGCTACTGCCTTCCAGCGGACGGTTTCGGAGGGGCGGAGATTCGAATAGGCATTGGTTACGATCGATCAAACCAACAAATTCTGCGCACGTCCATCGATCTTGTCGCGGCAGACCGTTCACGTTTTCCGGAGTACATGGCCGCCAGTCAGTCACTATTGATTGGGACACTGGGTTTGCTGGAACGGAATAATCGAACTTTTGAGCGGATTGTCCTAGTCGACAGTCGCTTCTATCAGACCGTCAGTCCTGCAGCTCTTCAGGGCATCCTTGAACTGATGCGAAAGGAAGCATGGCGACTTGTTGAGTCGAATTTCGAGTTGCCATTGATGCCAGCGAGAAAATCGAGCCGAATTCCGAACATTAGAAAGATCTGCGACTACATCTCCCTCAACACTCAGGCGATTTCTCGACAGTCGAAGGTCTCTATCGAACGTGGTCATAACGAGTGTCTGTTGAAGTTTTACCTTGCTAACGGTCGCCGCCAGAGTGTACTGCTGTCACTGAAGGCCGCCGGAGCATGGGGCCTTATCGAACTTAAATCTCGCTGCAGAACTGCATGTGACGCCCAAACCATTCGATCTGCCCTTAGACGAAACATCAACAATCCGTGCGGCGGCTTCGCTTTGGATTTTACCACCAAGCCGGCCACCGTTGACTTGGTTCAGAGATTGATCGTTGTTAATCGAGAGCCGAACTACCCAGCACTGTTTCAGAGTCTGAATTTTGTTATGCACAGTGCTGATGCGATTGAGCAGAAGCAATCAGACATTGACGAATTTTAGAAAGCACCCCGATGAGCGGTCGAAAAGATTACAGTTATGCACTCACCGCAGTTCGCCTAGTGCCGGAGCAAGCAGCACGCGAGGCTAGGGCAGCTAATCGTGAGCAAGCACGCATAGGGCGGGAAGCGAAGCTTCGTGAACAACGCGCCGCAGCCGCAAAAAGATCCGCAGATGTCAAACGCCGTCTGGAAGAGGCCAGACGCCAGGCACGGGAAGGCGTTGCGAGACTGGCCGACGAGAAATCGCAGCAACTGGCTGCTCAGCAAGCCGAACAACAACAGGGCAACGCCGTTCGACTGCAAGCCGCTGCGGAAAAAAATCGAGCAAATGCGGAATCAGCCAATCGAGTGGCAGCGGAGAATCAGGCGGCGAACCTGATGCAATTGGCAGAAGAGCTGGGCTTGCCGCAACCCACAACGCAAAGCTCATCGAACAACGAGATTGAGGAAGCAAGAGCCGAACGATTGCTCGTTGCTTGTGCGGAACAACAGCAACTGAACGAAGAACTCGAAAGCAGCACGGCCAATCTAAAATCTTGGTTGGAAACGTTCGAAAACAGCGATGATGTGCAACACTTTGCAAAGGGGCGTTTCGAACGATGGCAGGCTGCATCTGAGAAGCTACTGAGTCAGACGATCCAGACAGGTGGTGATCAGCAACATCTAACTTCCGTCCAGCAGGCAGTACTGGAAGCTGAGCGAATCGAAACTGAGGCGATTGACATCACGGAAAAGTTTGAACAGCGAAATTCAGTTCTGAAGGACATTATTGAATCGCTGCAGGAAGTTGGTTTCTTCGTGCAGAATCCGGAATACGTCGACCCTACCCGTCCTGACCTTGCCGTCATAATTCGAGCCAATCGTGCTGACCAGACAATGGAGGCCAAAGTTGATTTGAACGCTGCTGTCGAATCGGATTGGCAGGGTGTTCACGGGATGTATTGCACCAACACCTTCTTTGATTTTGTAAAGCAAATGAACGCTCGCGGAATTAACATTTCTTCCGACAATCCACAACTTGCTCCGCGACTGAATCAAATGGATGCCATGGAGTTGCCCGGAAATCGTGAACTGAGATTGGACGGCCAATAAATGTCAGAATCGATCTGGATTAGAAACCTGCAGAACGCACTGTTATTGAATCCGTTGGTCATGCTGCATGGCAATGTGCGAGACCTGTATTCCGTCCCCGACGATCTGAAGCACAAGCTGCCTCTAAACGTGGCTGAGGCTGGTTACGTTGAGTTTCCAATCTGGCTCGCACTCGACTTTGAACGTCGAGGCTATGATGTTGTCGTGATTTATGATTCCGTTGACGAAGCGGTGTTCCTGCGTCGGGAGATGGCCACACGGTTTCAGGAAATGGCCCAGCGACCGAACGCGACCGACACGACTACGACAAACATTGCATCGCCACCATCCACGACATCTGCACCGCCCCCAAAACTACCAATCACAAACAACAGAGTTCAAGCGACCGACACAAGCAACGCAGACTGGATGAACAAACTAAGCACTTCCATGGCTCCGCTAGTGTTTCTGTCTCAACTAGTAAACCAGGTCCTGCCGAACACAGAATCCTCGATTGCCATTGTCTTCCGCTACACTGATCGTTATTTCCGTTTCAGCGACCGGCAAGATGCAGACGAACGCCGTCTCTCGATTCTATTGCAAAAAGCGGCAGCGATTATTCCGCAGAACAGACACGCAAATCGCCCGGCATCCAGAATTACCATGTTGTTTGATCTGGAAGGTGCTATTCCGCAGGAACTTGGACCGCAGGCCCCCTTTGCAGGAGCGGCTCGAATTCCATTGCCATCGTCGGAGGATCGAGAAAGTTTCTTCCGCAGCAATCACGAATCGTTTTTCGTAGATCACACGAAGGCATTTCATCCTGATCAAAATGCAGAACAGCTTGCGGATATCGTCAGCCTGTGCGATGGTTTGGCAACTCGTGAAATGTTGGGTCTCGCAAAGCTCAGCCGCCAGGACGAGATGGGACTTAATGGAGATCACTTTAAGAAACTGCTGGACCGCTTCCGATTTGGTAAACGCGAGAATGCGTGGCAAAAAGTTCGACACGAGGTTCTTGCCAACGCCGCCGAACGACTACGGCAGCGCGTTCAAGGGCAAGACCAAGTCATCGAAGAGGTCGTGCCTACGCTGATACGAGCAAAACTCGATCTGGTGGATATCTCGAAACAGGGGCATTCCCCAAAACCGCGCGGAGTCTTCTTCTTTGTCGGTCCCACAGGAGTCGGTAAGACGGAGTTGAGCAAAGCGATTGCTGAACTGATTTTCGGTGACGCTAACCAGATGACTCGCTTCGACATGAGCGAATATGCTGAAGAACATCAGCAAGCCAGGCTCATCGGCGCGCCGCCGGGATATGTCGGTTTTGATCAGGGTGGCCAACTGCCAAACGCCATTTTGGAGCAACCATTTTCCGTTCTGTTGTTCGACGAAATCGAGAAAGCTCACCCCCGAATTCTGGATAAATTCCTCCAGATTCTGGACGACGGACGATTGACTGACGGCAGCGGGAAAACCGTCTATTTTTCAGAAACAATCATAGTATTCACATCCAACATCGGTACTTCCAGTCGCCCTCATGAAGAACTGGGAGGTTTGGACTACCCAGATCTAGTGAAACACTTTCACACCGAAGTTCGGGATTTTTTTATTGAACTCAGGCGTCCGGAAATCCTGAATCGCATTGGGGAAGACAACATTCTAGTCTTCAACTATCTTCGCGACGAATCCGTGCGGGATACCATCGTCAGTCGTCAGATCGATGATCTTGCACAAGTTATTCAGAATCGCTTCCAGTTCAAAATAGAAATCACGCCATCATTTCGCGCCGTGCTAAAGTTCCATCCGCGCGGATTTGAAACTAACGGCGCCCGTGGTGTCCGAAATCTGTTGAGAAAACTTGTCATGGATAGACTGGCAATGGATATTTTTCGGGACCCGAATGCATTTGTGAATCGAACGTTTATCGTTGATTACGATCACTTCGAACCCGTAAAGCCGGGCTTCGAATTTGCTCGCGATCGAATTGTATACGAATGGGAATCGTAATATGAAACTGGATCCCACATTCCTGATCGTCGACGCGGGGCCGCCGGCATTTGGAAAAACGGAGCTTATGGTCGCTGCTATTCAAAATCATTCATACGTGGCTGGCCCCGGTCGTCGCTGTGTCGTATGGCTGGCAGGCTGCCATCGGCGTTGTCCAGGTTGTTTCCAACCCCAGTATTTTGCCTTCGACAACGGTGAGCAGTACGGCGTGGAGGAACTCACCGCGCGAATCTTGAGTGTGGACGGCATCGACGGCGTGACGTTTTCCGGCGGTGAACCGTTCGAACAGTCCTTGGCTTTGGCAGAAGTCTGTCGTAGTCTCAAGGCAAGCTCAGATCTTTCCATACTGTCCTATACGGGTTACCGACTGGAATGGCTTCGCGATCACGGCGAGCAATTCGGCGAGTTGCTGGACATGATCGATATCTTGATTGACGGCGAGTATCGTGAAGACGAAGCGGGAACGTATCTATGGCGGGGATCGCGTAATCAACGCATCATTTTTCTAAGTGCAGATATCAAGGCGGATTATCCCGGATCATCAAGCGTCGCGCCCCAGGAAATTCAATTAACGGTCACTCCGTCGCGATTCGTGTTAACGGGGTTTCCAGACGAAGAGTCTTCTCGAAGCTTTCAAGCGGCGTTGAAGAAGAAGGGCATCATGGTTTCTCGCACATCAAAGGATCAGGGCAATGACGGCTGATCAGGTAGATCGATTCTCACTGACGTGCCGCCGTCTGACCTGCGAACTTCACGACGGCCCGCAAGACCGGTTTCTGTTTTGCTTAGACGCGCAACGCCCGGAACAACGAACAGTCTGTGTAATTCTCGATCGTTCCGATTCTTACCAAACGGCAGATCAGGATCTTGAGAAACTTCGCAAGGCGGTCGCCCGCTGGCCCTTTGACTGGCGCGTGGAATTCTACCAGCTTAGCCATGCCGGATGTCTGGCAGCAGAGACCATTGCAGAATTTTCAGACACCAACCAGAGTAAAGCGCAACGTCGGGAATTAACGGGCGGACTGATTCCCACGCCGCAACGCGGCAGTTTTCTGAGGCCATGTCTCGAAGCGATTTCTCGAGCACGGTCTGGAGAAACAGCAAGTGTCGGTCTGGTCGTGATTGTACTTGGCGACGGAGATTTCACCGATTTTATTGATCCCCCACTTTCGGACGGGATGGAGTTCGTGGTGATCTCGCGCGAGTTGACTTCGGGCATTCACGCAGATCGAAGGGTAATCCAGTGGGGGACAACCGAATTGGCGTCCTTTGTTGGCAAGTACGAAACCGCGTTGTCGGGAGACCTTCCACTTTCGGTGCAAGGAGCCCCGAACGACGCCCGGCTTTTTAACATCGACACAGAAGAAATTCAGCCTTGGCCGCTGGAAGGAGCCCGAGTTAATCTGCAAAGTAAGGCTGCCACTTTCATCGTTGACTGCGACCCAGAACTGGCAATCAAGCTGAATTGGTCCATTCAAATTGCCGGAAAGACATTAAATCTGCCCGCTCCGATCATGGAAGAGCCGTTGCAAGACACCCGGCTTGCGGAGATCGTCGCTTCGGCTTTAGCCACCGTACCGGAAAATCGCTCTCTCGATATTTTGTTCGAATCTCGCTTAGGCGATGGCCAACACATTATGGCTCAAGCGTTCTTCACTGTTGCTGAAAACGCTGCGAAGAATCGAGAGTTTTGGAAAGACGCCGGTGTCTCCCAACATTTCGAGGAGTTGGTTTCATCTAGCGAAGATCGCACGAAGACAGGTTCCCTTGGCGGCATTTTGGTCATTGTCGCACGGAAAGACGCTTTGTCGAAACCTGAAGAACTGGTCATTATGGGTTTGCACAGATCTGAGAAGGTTTTAATGGGTTGCGGCGATCAGATCGGCTGTTTCACTGTAGAAGAGCAGATTCAGGTTGGTTTCCAACAGGATTGTCGCCGCTGGTCGATTACGGTCGGGACCGGCAATGCAACAGAGCTGGGACTGTCATCGCAGGTGATCGAGTTGCCGCTCGAACATGCATCCCAAGATGTCCTTGTGCTGTACTCCGGCCGAATGTAAGTCAGTTGTTGAAAGATTAGTCACGTCTCGATTTCGCAATGACTGGCCATGTTATCGCCAACAGCTAACTTGCTCCGGTGAGACCAATCGAGGTCGTAGGGTCAAAAAACTCCGCCGAACTCAAAAGGCCGTGAAACACGGGCATTTCAGCGACTCAGAGTTGCTCCTCTCGCCCGCTTGATTTCACCTGTCGGCACCGGACACTGGCTGATTTCGGCGCCGAATATGTCCTTCCTGCTCCAGCCCTGGCAAATCCTGCTGGCTTGCCTCTGCGGCACGGTCAATGATCGCCAGCAACAGATCATTGAGTTTCAGAACGCACAGATAGAAACACTGCTGAAGAAGCTCGGAAAGAAGCGTCTGCTGCTGGATGACGATCAGCGTCGCTTACTGGCGGTGAAGGCTCACGCCATCGGTCGCAAGGCTCTGCTGGAACTGACGACCATCGTCACGCCAGACACGATTCTCCGCTGGCACCGCGAACTTGTGGCCAGAAAGTTCGACTCCAGCGACAAGCGAAAACCCGGTCGACCACGCATCCGTCAGGAAATCGTCAGCGCCATCGTTCGATTCGCCAGAGAGAATCCGACGTGGGGATACGATCGCATTCAGGGTGCACTGAAGAACCTGAAATACCACATCTCAGATTCCACAGTGGGGAACGTGCTGAAGGCACACGGCATTGAGCCTGCACCTGATCGGCAGCGAACACCGGCGTGGTCAATATTCCTGAAAGCACACTGGGATACTATCTTTGCCACGGACTTCACGACTGTCGAAGTCTGGACGCGGAACGGACTGGTGACGTTCTACGTTCTCGCTGTGATGCATCTGAAAACCCGTCGCGTCCACATTGCCGGGATCACGCCGAGTCCGAATGCCACGTGGATGAAACAGGCCTGCCGCAATCTGACCGACTGTGAAGATGGGTTCCTGAAAGACGCCAGCCACCTCATCATGGATCGAGACGCCAGCTTCATCGCCATGCGGGAATTCCTGGAGCAGAACACGGACACTGAAGTCGTCCTGCTGCCACCCAAGAGTCCCAACCTGAACGCTTATATGGAGAGATGGTTTCGAAGTCTGAAATCAGAGTGTCTTCACCGGATGGTCTTCTTCGGTCAGCGGTCACTCGAGAACGCCGTTCGTGAATACGTCCAGCATTACCACGGCGAGCGAAATCATCAGGGGCTCGGCAATGAACTCATCGAGCCTGAGGATGATACTGAGATCGTCGCCGGCAGGATCGAGTGCCGCGAACGACTCGGTGGCATGCTGAAGTACTACCACCGGCGCGCTGCCTGAGTTCCGCGGAAAGCGAGCCAACGTAACTGGAGCGGTGATGACGATACGTGCCGATCTGGGCTGATCGAAAACAATCTGGTCTGGATTTACAATTAACTGGCCGAATGGCGCGACCTAAGCGCCGCACAAACTGAAGGTGAATTTGTCAAAGGCGAGGGGTTTCTGTACCTGAGTCGGTCGTATCGGCTTTAGATTGGACTTCTCTGTTTTCGGGATGGAACTTTCGAGGGGTTGTCGATGCTCGGGCGTGCCCTTGTATCAAGGCGGCAGGAAGGTCTTCGCAACCGCGAATGGCCCATCGAATTCGATTGCGCAATATCCCAAGCGATACTCTGGGCTGTTGCCGGATGAATCGTAATTCTTCCGGCCCATAATTCCATTGGCATAGATCTCCTGAACAAGCGAAATTGGGCTGCCACAGACTCCAAATAGAGCGACGGCGGGTGGATCGCCGTGCAAGCTTTTCATTTCAAGCGGCGGAACATACGTCGCGAAACGCACTACATCCATCAAGTGCTAGAGATGCGTCTTCCATTTCGGTGCAATTCTCTCACAGACCCGCTGCAACGCATGCGTTGTGAAGGCCAGCATTCTCTTCCCTGTCCCTACGCCAAGGAATGGAGTGCTTACGCCAAAATGAATGTTTCCCCGCGAGGTCGGATGAGAGAAAATGCTCTTACAATCTAAATGGAAGACTTTGCCTTCTGGCCGAATGATGAAATGGTTGTGGGGCATAAAACGCGTCTTGATATTTTCCGGAATTAGTGAATAGACGGCCTGCCCAAGCTTGTTTTGCGAGTGCTGCCTCATGAAGTCTCCAGAGTTCGGATCGCTTGTCGCAGACTCCTTATTCATGCCTTTCCAAAGATCTTCGACCCGCTGAAGTCCGTGTGCTGCCATATCCTCCCAGAACAATCGGTCGAACGTGTCGAATAGCTTTCGATCATCGAAGTTGATCTACTGGGCAGCAGAAGAAACCGCGTCGATGAACTCAGGAGCAGCCTGACAGCCAGGTGAGATCTCGAACTTTGGAACACGACAGGCACGCTTCCATTGAGCTCTTCGGACCGCTTCCTGCTTTTGCTGCTTTCAGCGTTTGAGTTTCTTGCGTTGCTTTTTTGGTTGTTGCTTCTCGGCTGTAGTCGCCATCTGTGCTTCTCCGCTTCTGTTGGTCCAGGTTTCAGAAATCCCAGAGCTGCCTTCCTTCGAGAAAGGCTGTGATCCGCTTCTGGGGCTCACTTGATGAATGTCGAAGTGGCGTAACACGAAAGGATTCTCGTGCCGTGCGAGAGCCAGCGAATGGGTGACTGCCAACGCTACCGCAACGAATAGGCCGCCAGCAGATGACGCTGCGGCGGCGTAAGAGGTGTCGAGAGAGGCCCGCCCTTCAACACGAAAAAAGCCCGCCAACTGCGAATCAACGCAGCCAGCGGGCCAGCAGGTGTGGTCAGGACGTCGCCAGAGTCATTGGGGTCAAGACAGCTTCGGCAAATCCTGACTGACTTGAAACTCCGCTGGTTCATCCAGATCGTCGTTCGCTTCCAGTTCCATTCTTTCAATCACGATGAATCCGTATCGAGTCTGGCTCTTCCCGTCCTCGAACCGTCTTCTCGCTTTCTCCAGTCGGAACCTGACGCATTCGTCTTCCGTCTGCCCGACGAACCGCTCATCCGCATGGGCACTCAGCACTTTCCCAAGACCACGTTTCTGGGCCTCAAGTGTGCTGCGTTCCATTTTGGGGACAAGGGGATCCGCCAAACCGAGCCGGTTGACCTCGGCAACAATCCTTTCGATTGGCAACCACTGGTCGAGCAAATCCATGCCCAGCACAGCGATCCCACAGCGAATTGGATCAGCCACGACACGACGGTCGGCATAATTGTCAAGAAAACCTTCAACACCGTTGACCATCAGGATGCCACCGATGACATGAGCCCACTCCGTACACGGGTGGTACCTGGACTCATCCAGCGGCATTCCGACTGCTCGCCAGCGTTCAATCATGCCGTGGACTTCCGCAGCAATCTCTTCACGATAACGAGGCAGGTATTGTTGCCGGGGGTTTCCAATGGGACTCTCTCGATCCGTAATGCTGCCTTTGGGTTCCAGATGAATCGGCAATCCCCGATTCAAAAGGTCCTCTGACAGCACCCCGAAGTTGGTCGACATCGCCATCACGATTTCGTTGCGAATCCGACGTGGTTCCGCTCTGCCCCCCGGAGAGTACAGAGACGGTGCCGGATCCGTGACGAATCGTTCGACAAATGCCGACGCAATCATCGAGCGACCATTCACACGGGCATTCTCAAGCCGAATCACTCCCAGTGAAGGATCCTGATTGAGGCTGGCAGTGATCGCCTTCTGAGTCGCCCAGTCAGCGGGTTCCCAGCTAACGGACGTCTTGGGCGTCTGCCCAGCGATGAAGTCGAGCACTGTGTCCTTGCCACCGTGTCCTTGCCACTGTGTCCTTGCCACTGTGTCCTTGCCACCGTGTCCTTGCCACCGTGTCCTTGCCACTGTGTCCTTGCCACTGTGTCCTTGCCACTGTGTCCTTGCCACTGTGTCCTTGCCACCGTGTCCTTGCCACTGTGTCCTTGCCACCGTGTCCTTGCCACTGTGGCTCTTGGACGCCGTCGCCAGAATAATGGGCTTGCCGCCAGGCCAATGGTGCCTGAGTGCAACCGTCACCAAACCAGCCACGGTATTCACTCGATCGGCCTCTGTTTGGAAGTCCATGACATCCAGAAACGTGTTGATTCGTTTCATCGAACGGGATGGTTCTGGAGACTCACCGACAAAGAAACATCGGTGTCCGTCACCGCCGTCGTTGTAGCCGGGATTCGTTAAAGTAAATCCTGGCAGATACTCGGGCTGTGACGTGATCCGATCAACCGTTGCAAACCTGGACAAAAACGCTTCGGTATAAAGCATCTCATTCAGCATCCCGGCGGCAATCCTGCTGAGCTTTTGCTTTCCATTGAGGAACCGATACAAATCAATGCGATCGGTGATCACAGCGGAAAGCTGTTTGCCCGTGATAATGTTCCTGGGATCCCGGTTGGGCAGCACCAGAAACAGTCCACCGTCATAGCCGGGCCGGCGGAACAGATCGTCTGACATGGCCAACGCCCTGCCAAGCAAATCGAAGTTTTCGCCAGCAGGCGTCTCGTCGTGCCAATACACCTGCGGACGGCCACTTATGCCGCCCCAAAGTCTCTCATCATGTGATACCTCTTTCGTTACTTTGGAAATCATTGATACACCTTTTTCTGAAGGATCATTTGGTCCCCACACACCCGTCACGCCCTGCACAACAAAGCGACGTTGCTTTCACTGCAAGATTCATCTGTTGCGCCTTGTGATTGAGTTGTGGGATTCGGTGGTGAGCCAAAATGGCCAACACCACACACAAACTGGTCCTTCCCTCCTTGGAATCCTTGAAAGCTGTTGTCGCCAACGAGGCGACTCAAGGAGCGATCCGGCCTGAGCCTGGATCGCTTTTGGCAGCGGATTCTTCCTTATGATGAATCCAACAAGCCGCCTATCACGGTTTCATGGCCAGCGGATGCCGTGACAGGTACGTTGAGCCCTTCTCCGATGTGATCACCAGCCATGTGGCCAGTGATCGCAGTGTGTGTTCCGTCCGGGCTGCGTGGACGTCACCGCTCGAAGTGCCCTTCAGCTTAAAGGGCTCGATGATGTTCAATCCGTCTTGGCCTGAACAACATCGGATACTGTTCGTTCCTCCTTTCGTGTTGAAGGTTCTGTTGATTGCCAATCGAACCCCGCACAGTCGCCGTGTCGACTGTGCGGGGTGTGTCGGGGTCGCTAAGGGAGAAACAAAACCACGCGGGTTGAGCTTCCCCGGACCATTGAGTTCACTCCGGCACGGTCGCCCACTTTGACTGTTGAGACTGCTCCGCCGGACTCATTCGATAAATATCGGAGTGGCGTAACACGCAGGCCGGGTCGCCAGTGATCTGACGGGCGTTGTTGCCTCCGATCAGCCGCAAGCCAGAAAAAATCCGTTAAAATCCGTAATTGACGGATCTGCTCAGACTGCTCGCTGCCCTCGACAGTGTCAGTGCGCGGGTTAAAACCGGCCACTTGTTTGCGGGTCAAAACCGGCCAGGGTTTTGGTGGAAAGTGGTCTAATTTGCTGGTTTTTTCGTCGTGTTTTTCGGTGGACCCGGTGCGCG
>JBDNFN010000079.1:0-3079 GCA_041689795.1 Fuerstiella sp.
CACCTGACTCCCGTTATTCGCAAACTCGGCCTGCGAACACCGTTGCTGCCCGGTTACAACATTCGCATTCTTGACGGAAACCATTTTGCGGCCACGGAACATCGACTGCTGGAAACCCGTCGGGAAACGGCCGCTCCGCTCGCAGGAAACAACGCCAAGCCCTTGATCGTTTGCTCAGCGCGTTCTAGAAATCGCAACGCGGCGTCGATGCTTCCATCGGCGATGTAGTTCGCGTGGCTTTCGACATCCTCGGCTGCTTTAAGCCGCCGAATGATCGGCTTCGGCGTGGCCATTTAGCTCATGCCCTTGGACACCATGCGACTTTTTGATCGCTTGCCACTCATCGTCCGTCCATGGCTCTGCGGGGCCGCTTGCAATTCCGGCCATCAACGATTGTTCAATTTCACCCTGTTTTTCACTCGCGGCCGCGACCAACGCTACGATATATTCGCTGGCACTCGTGTAGCCTGCTTGCTGTACGCTTTGGTCAACATATGACATCAAATGGTCTGGCAACTCAACGGGAATCGTTGACATCTTGGTTCTCCTGAGATTTGTTCCAATGGGCCGCGACCGCCAACATGGTTTTGCCGCAAGGGCCTACGGCACGCCTTCCATATAGGCAACGTGAGCTGGCATTGATAGAATCGTTATTTACGCCACGTTTTTCTGCTTCGTTCGGGGCGGCGTCGGCAAAACCTCCCGTTGGGCGGACGAACAAATGCCAGAAGAGTTCGAGATCGCCGACGTGTGGGTTGGGACGTTTTCTAATGCCGCAGCAGCAAATGAGTACTTCGAGGACGACTCCGATGGTAAGTCGAAGTTCGCATCCAACATGCGAGGGTCTGCTCAGATCAACCAGTTCGTGAGGAGATCATTTCATCGACGCCCGTTCACAAAGCTATTGGAACGGCTGAAGAGCCTTCGGTTGCCCCCGGTTTTGATTCTTACATTGAATGGGCATATCGCAAACGGCGTTGGATAGGCAGGATCAATACCATCGCAATGTGCTTGGAGCAGCAGTGCGAGAATCCACGTACAGTTCGCACGAAGCAACATCGTCTCTATTACTTGGGGCAATTTGATTGCCAACCTTGCCAACCTTGCCAATCACGGCTAAGCGTACTCGAAACGATTTCACGCAAACCATTCGGACAAAGGCTGGCCCGTAAAGTTTCGGAACAACTTCAAAAATCAGAATCTGGTCTTTTCAATTCGCACATGTATTACTGCGGGCACGGGCTGATTTGCGATGGTGGCCGTTTTTATCTGCTCGAAGTATACGAGGGGTGGCCCGACCCGAAGAACAAACGAGATGTTATCGCGATGTGGGACAGCAAAGAAAAGTTCGTGGATTTCCTTGCTCGACAATCGGACTACACTTGTTCAGGAGCCGCATCCATCTGCCGGAGTTGTTTCAGTACGTCCTGCATTTGTTCGCGGCGAGCCACGCGTTCGGCCAGTTCCGGCGGAAGCGGGTCGGCCGTTGTACCGTCGTCGAACAGTTCATCGGTGCTGTCGTTGGTTTCCATTTCGGCCAGCGCACTTTCGATCTGACCGTCGAGTTCCGTCAGCCGTTTTTCCACGCGTTCAGCGGTCCACGTTTTGTGGCGACTGGCATTGGCCAGCACTCGCGATCCATCCGTACACAGTTCAGAAAGCTGAGCGGCTCCCATGTCCACGGCCACGCGAATCATCTGCCGATGAATGTCTTTGATCTGAGCTTTGTGCTGGCGGCGAAACTCACTGATCGTGGAATGGTCGATGGTTCGGCCGGACACCAGCCACTTGAAATCGATGGAGTGATTGATGTTGTATTCGATGACCCGCGAACTGCGAATGCGGCGAATCATGGCGAACAGCAGCACGCTGCACAGAAGTTTCGGAGGAATGGGTGGCTGGCCAACTCGGCGGTTGTAAGTATTTTCCCATTGAGTCCAGTCGAGCCCCTCCAGAATTTCATCCAGCAGTCGCACGGGATGACCATCGGGGACTCGGTCTTCGAGGCACGTTTCGAACAGCACAATCTGATGTCGTTCGAGCGGAGGTGTCTGCCAATAGCCGCCGTTGACCGATTTCTGAGTCATAAAAGTTCGTCCGTGATGAGCCGTGCAAGCTGCGGGCCCAAAGAATGAAGACCTGCCACGCAGGCGTCAACGACTACGTAAGTACATCATGGACTAAATCAACAGCCCGCTTGCACAGGGGGTGAGACATAGTTAGAATAAGGACAACTTTGTTTGGCAACAGTTCAAGCCACGAGCGTTTGAATGCTGCCACCCCACACCTCTACGGAGAACAATGCACCTTGACTATTCCATTCTGCCGCCGCGCGATGACCTTCGCTGCTCTGCTGCTCGCTTTAACAACCACCGCTGCAGTGGCTCAGGACCTGTCCGACGAGGAAGTGAATCCGGTCGATGCCACCGAGTTTGATCGGGGTGCTGTAGGACTGGAACCAGAGTTTGACCCCAACAAACCTCCACAGGCCGGATTCGTTATCCCCGTGGCGAGGTATCGTTCTAATTCACTGGGTGGTGAATTTGTAGCACAGTGGATGAAATTGACCATGCCTAACAATCAAGGCGGAAAATCATTCGTGTTCTGGGGAGCTCGCGCCGTGAAGCTTGACAACAACTCGCCCTTGCGGAACTTGCAGGTCAATTTCAACAACGGCCAAACCGAACAGTTTCAAGTAGGCGACGTGATTACCCGGCTCGATAACGTGAAGATCAACGACGGAATGTTTAAGGACCGCAAAGGCGTGCTGCAAATCGTGGAGCTTGACGAACACTTCGGCCCCACCGAATTCCGCTGGATCAAGTCGGGACATTCTCACGTAAACGTCAGCAAAGTCACGCTCACGAACTATTCCCCACCGGTAAATAACGGCGGCAATCCTGGTGTGGCCCCCGTGGCACCGTAACGCAGGTTAACTCAGAGGGGGCGCGAAGTTTGGTCAGTTAAAGAGCAGTACTTGCGCGAGGAAGTGATGGTTCCATGCTGCTCTTTGTTGCTTTCCTTTGACGCTGTCTTTGCAGGGGTGGTGCTTGAGCAGGCTGACGGCCACACGTCGCAG
>JBDNFN010000080.1:0-6454 GCA_041689795.1 Fuerstiella sp.
CAAAACCGGCCAAACCCGCGCACCGGGTCCACCGAAAAACACGACGAAAAAACCAGCAAATTAGACCACTTTCCACCAAAACCCTGGCCGGTTTTGACCCGCAAACAAGTGGCCGGTTTTAACCCGCGCACTGACACCGGTTGATGACATTCCCCTGTTTCTCGTCAATGGATTCACGCCTCAGCAGGAACAAAGTGCTTTTGAATCATCTGCCAATATCGACTGGAAAGTTATTGCTCCGCCGTTGTCGAAGAAGTCTGCAGTCATCCGAGCCTATGCAAACGACGATGCCATTTTTCTATGCTGCACTGGCGTTGGAGCGACAAACTATCAACAGGGGAAAGTTTCCAACGACTTGGTTACCACTGGCAAAGACGTTGCCTTCTCTATGGGAATTGGAGTGACGGGAACTCAGCGTGCCGGCAACCTTCAAGTTGCGGTGGATCGAGCCCGTTCCGCGACGGGGACGAATCCCGCCGGGATCCAACGGCCTTCTGTTCAGCCCCCATTAGCCCCCGCAGTTCTGACATCGCCCGCAACAAAACCAGGAGCGTTGGGTGGGTTTTTCGGAACAATCGCTCCTGGTGGGCTTAAGCGTGCGATGGAAACATTTGCCGCGTTGCGCAGCAGTGAAGCTAAAGGGTTTGGAAAGAAACGGCTCGCTCCTCTTGACGACGTCGAATTGATGCTCGGCGTTCGCCGGATGGAATTTTTATGTTCGCTTATCAGTGAATCACGGCGGCCATACTGCCCAATTAATGGCATGTTACAGGCCATTCCGTTTTCCTGGGCCGAGGATTTGGAGTATGCAAAAAAACTGGCGCCATCAGTCAGGGAAGATGTTATTGCTGTCCACGAAAAGCTTCAATTGCAGTTTCCTGTCGTCGCCGTCATTACGGAACTTGATGACGTTTCCGGCATGAGGGAATTCATTCTAAGAGCCGAACGCATGCAGCCAGGCCTGAGATTATCACGAGCCGGAAGCAGCTTTGCCCCAGGGGCAGATGTCAGTGATGCGAATGCTGCCTGGGTTATTGAACGCGCCATGCAGTGGTTTCGTGGTTGGATATATTCAGCATTTTCGCACGACATTGAGAATCGTGAAAATCAGCGACTGTTCTGTATGTTATGTGCAATCAATCAACGCCAGTCTGCACTGGTGACCCTGCTTCGAGAAGCAATGTACAAAGCCGTCGACCCTCGCCCACGACTTCAGGGTTGCTATTTTTGTGCTACAGGCAAGGCGTCCACGGAACAGGGTTTCATTCGCGGTGTTCTGGACAAACTGCCCGAGTCGCAAGGGGAGGTTGCATGGACTCCACAGCTTCAGAAGTCGCAGCAACGTGCGGCCAATTTAGGGTGGTGCTTCCTGGCCGCAGCTGGTTTGTTGTTTGTCGCCTCGATCTCGCTGGTCCTTAGCATCGGAGATTCCTGATGAACGACCGTAATCCGGATGTCTGGCGAGGTGGCCGCAAGGCAAAACGTTCGGCTCAACATGACGCAAGTCCCCAGCCCTCCTGGAAGCGGTCCGGTAGAACAGCATCTGTTCAGAGAACGCGACGTCCTTGGCTGAAAATAATGCTGGTCTGCCTAACAATGGCTTTCATGGTATGTTTCGCTTGGTGGATCTTTCGCCCGGTTGATGCGCTTCATACACACTTCGTCGTGCTCGATCTGCTAAGTGATTCCAAACATGGAACCGCAAATTCGCAGTACTTCGACACGGTGACACCCCCTGGTATTCCTAGCCTAATTGAATCAAAACGGCCTTTGGCCCACATCAGCAGTAGTCGCAAAGAGACATTGAAATTCATAAGCGAAGATGATGCCTCACTCACGGCGGCTCAAATCGTAGTCGTCTATTTGCAGACTACCATTGTGATGGCGAAGAACGGTGATCTTCGATGCCTCGTTAAAAACAGCACACCGGACCTGAACGAACCTGAACAGTCTGAGTCTCTGACAGTGCTCAAAGAGCAGCTTGCAGAGCTGACCGGAAAGAAAAAAAGAGTTCTGTTGATTATAGACGAGCTTGAAACGTTTTCGGCCTGGCGTCTGGGCGACTTTGAGTCTGATGTTTCAGCACAGGTGCTTAAGTGGCCTGCGGAAGAGAAATTTGAAAACCAGCTGATCGTAATGACGTCGTTCTCTGATGGGGGCAACAGCGCACCCAGATCTATTGGCGCAGAAGGTCGCACGGCTTTTGGTGAAATTGTTACACAAGGTCTGACTTCGTCTGCATATAGCGACGACGTGAAACGGCTCGATGTTGCAGAATTCTGTGAACACGTCGTTAACGAGACGAATGCCTGGGAGCGTCGACATCGACATGGGGATTGGCAACGAGTATCGGTCGGTCCCAAACCAGAACAGATTCGCAAAGTGGGGCATAACTTCGTTCTGCTGGGCGAAATGTCGCCAACTCTGAAGTCACGTGAACGAGAAACCTCGACGGCAGCAGCGACTCTCGAAAGACTGTGGGAGAAGCGTGAGCGACTCGACCGAAAACTTGCCTGGCGATGGAGACCAATGCTATGGCAGACATCCACTGAATATTTGTTGCGGGTCCAGAAAGCAGTCTTAGAGGGGCAAGGTTCAAGTGTCCATGCACTCCTGAAGCGAGCCGATGAATCGCTTGAAAAACTGGAGAGTGTTACTCAACAAATTGTCCCAGACGACGCAGACGTTAATCTGGAATTTGGAATGCCACGCGTGTGGTTTCGTGACTTTCCAAACTCGTCACAGTTCAATCAGTGGTTTCCGAAGAAAGCCCCGTTTGCAAACAATTCTGAAGCTACTATTGGATTTGCCTTGCAGCAGAACCTGGCCGATTATGACTTCACAGAGCTTGACGTGAGAACGTCCGCCGAAATGCAAGAAAAGGCGCTAACAGTTCGTCAACAATCCGAAACTGCAGTGAGCGCAACAATAAGTCTGACGGACATCATTCCAAAAACAATTCTTTCTGCAGAACTGCAGTGCCTACAGACAGAGGATCATTTATTCACGAACAACGTTGCGCCCGTAGTTGAAGAAAACCTCGCAAAAAACCAGTCGCTCATGAGGTCAATCCGAACGTTCACGGAGTCACATCAGCGAGCTGAACTTATGCTTCAGAGAACAATGTCCTGTTCGGAGTCTTTAGCTCACTGGGCTGCAACATTTCCATTTCAAAACTCAGCAGATTTTCACAGGGCGTGGGGTGAGCTACTTCGAAAGGCTCT
This sequence comes from Fuerstiella sp., assembly GCA_041689795.1. GTDB lineage: Bacteria > Planctomycetota > Planctomycetia > Planctomycetales > Planctomycetaceae > Fuerstiella. The sequence goes on from JBDNFN010000080.1 coordinate 3,225, forward strand.
ACCATCGCACGATGTCAGTGCTCAGGCTCTGGAGAGTTTGTCGGATGAAGCCAACAGGCTTGCGTTGAATACAGCCCCAGGTGTTTCAATGGCTTCTGTACCACTTCGATCAGACATTTTTCGATTGCTGATTGTTTCACGGCGTCTGGGGTTGCTGCTGCACCCCATTGAACCCCCGATGGGATTCACGGAAAGGGAACTCGGCGAACAGGCAATCGCACTTGCTGACACGTTGAAACTTTGCCAGTCCGCGTGGCATTCCGTTAATGATCGTTTTGAGGGCCTGTGCTCTACCAGCAATTTGACACGAATTGGCGGCACCCCTTCCGAATTGTTGTCGCAGTACATAGGGTTGAGATCAACGATTAACGTCGCGGGACTGCCGTTTGAGACGCGAACCAAACTCTTTAACAGATTGATTCTACTGGAAACCCAACTGCAGGAAAGTGATGCAGCCCCCGCTGAAAAACAATCTCATACAGATGTATTCATCCAGGATCAGCCCTTGTGGTATGTACAGCATTTGAACCTGTTTCTTGATAAGCACACAAACGAGCTCTCATCGCCGATTTTTGACAAGCCAGTCGATGCACTGGCTGCGACGTCAGATGTGTCACGGCGCGAGGACCTTGCTGCCTTTGGAGCCGCTGTTAGGACATTCTGGAGACAGTGCCGCAATCAAACGACAAGTGCTCTGGCTGCCACCGGAATCGACGCACCCGAACTTCTTCGTCACGCAGACAAATTCAGCCGTGGGTTTTCGGCCTTCGATGCTGATCGGGTTTCTGTCCCGCCCACTGCCAAACTGCAAACGTTGTGGCAGGTCCGCTACTGCCTCAACCAGGCGAATCTCGCGATTGCTGGGCAGTGGGTACTTCCCAGCGATTCCCCGCCATATGCTCAAAAAGGATGGTATGCGCAAGTCTCGAATGAATGGCTGAACCTAGCTGAAACATTGAGCCGTGGTTTGGATTCCGGATCCGCAAATATTCCCGCCTTTGTGGCCAACGATTTGGCAGCGCGCCGCAAGGCGAGAATTGATGCTGGAAAGTGGTCAGTCAAAGTTTCCCCGAAGGGAACAGGTCGAGTTGAACTGAGAGCATACAATCAACCCGATGCAGATCTTTCGGTCAATCTTCACTATGAATACACTCCGCCGACCGGTACTGCAGCGATGCAATTCATAATGAAGGACGCTTCCTCACGCTTGACCCTGCCAAATAATTCGTTGCCGCTTGACCTGATGTCCAAACCACTGACCATGGCAGGTATTGCTCACCGAAACGAGCCCCCCGGAACACGAGGTTGCTCTAACGAGGAAATTCAACTCAGCGTCTACTTCCGCGGGCGCCACTTTGAATCAGAACTGCCGTTTTCTATCAATCCATGTGCCGCAGCAGAATACGTTTTGAAACGAATTGCCCGCCCGGAAACAGCCAGCGCTACCGTTTTTGGTGATGATGTCAGGCCATTGGCATTTGTCCTGGATATGTCGGGTAGCATGAGCACTCTCCTTCCGAGCGGTGAACAGCGGGTGACTGTTGCTTTAAATACTCTTGAAGGGATCGTGAAAGGTCGTGATGCGCGGCATCGAGCCAGCTTACGTGTTTTTGGCCACCGTATGAAACATGTACCCAACGATTTGGCTTCGAACACCAAGTACGAAGAAGTTTTTGGTAAACGAATTGTTGGTGTCGAGCCAAAAACGGACATCGCAGTTGAGGTAAAACAGATGGCCTTGGGGGTGCCCGGACAGAAGATGTTTAGAGAGACCATCGAAAAACTGAGGCAAACTGGTCCGTTTGGAATTACTCCATTGATGCTTGCACTGAAACAGACGATCGCAGAGGACCTGTTATACAAACCCGGAGTTATCATCGCTGTAACTGATGGCATTGCGACGGATGTGGATCATTCGGTGGACTTAAAAAGTCTTCTGAACAAGTATCTGGCAACGAAAGTTGTAGTAGTTGCGTTCGATTTAAAGGATCCGTCTGAAGAAGCTAAATTTACGAAAACAATGAAAGACTGCGGGATTCCGGCTAACCAGATTGTGAACGCTCGCAGCCGCGATGAGTTGCAGAGCAGAATTGAATCGGGTCTAGATCCGATTCAATTCCGAGTATCCGGACCTTTGTTCGATACGAAAGCAGATCTAGGAACAACGATTGAGCAAATCCCGGCCGGCCGGAAGTACAGAGCTGAATACGCGGAAATTGCTCCGTATGAAAACATGCCAGCCGGACCGGGCGACAGACTAAGGATCCGAGTAGATTGGGAAGCCCGCAGTTTCGAGTTCGATCGACAGTCACTCGCCAAGAACTTCACGAAGGCCAACCGACCGGAAGATCCACAGATACCCTGGATCCTGCGAATGGTCGAAGCAGACTCGTACCAATCTGCTGAGGCAGGATCTACTCAATCTAGTCGGCTCGAATTGACACTTTTGCTGGACCATACGGAGAAATTTCATCCCGTTCGTCAGCCCGCAGAAATTGAATTCCGTTTTACGTCAGATCAAGACTATCGTACACCAGAGATTCATGAACAGTATTTCCCTGATCTGGGCGCTCCCGGTTATAAGTTCAATATTCGTCAGTGGCCAATTGATCAAAACATTTCTGTTGATGCCGTTTGGAAAATGGAAAGGACTACACCTGAAAACGTCACACCGTTTGGAGAGTTGAAAAAGCAAAGTATGCTCGGTACTTCGGGGCAATTGCCAGCCTGCCGACTTTCGTCAACCCTTAGCGAAAACGGCGTGCTGGAGATTCGTTTAGAACCAATTCCACCGACTACGGATACTGTTTCTACTTCAGCCGTGAAAAATGCCGTTGAGGATATCCGAATTGAAGTTGGATCCTGGGGTGAGCTGAAGACATTCGAAAGCTTTCGCCCCGACGAGGTGACGACGACGGTTCATCGAACCGAAGATGGGGCCGTGATCTTTCGTTTTGATGGTGAATACACCTCCGACAAATTAGCTGCAAAAGAAATAGCCTTCACGTCGCGGGCTGGCCGTTCTGACAATGCGATTCAACTACCAACGATGCTTATTCGCCCACGCGACCGGAAGACTGAAAAGTAATAGCTAGTGCGCGTCCGTAAATGGACTTGAGTAATAAAAACGTAGAGTGAGAAACGAAAAAACTCCACGAAGATAACGACTGAAATTTACGTAGATGGTTTAACAGGGCCAAAAACGGAAATCGTGGTGTCATCTTCGAGGA
>JBDNFN010000081.1:0-37378 GCA_041689795.1 Fuerstiella sp.
TCCTCGAAGATGACACCACGATTTCCGTTTTTGGCCCTGTTAAACCATCTACGTAAATTTCAGTCGTTATCTTCGTGGAGTTTTTTCGTTTCTCACTCTACGTTTTTATTACTCAAGTCCATTTACGGACGCGCACGAGCTCGACTTTCAGAAGTGCATTTGGTACCCCGGGATGCCGCTGCGAGTATCGTGCACGACGACGGACTGAGTGGGTGTGGTTGTAGCGCCTGTGGTTTGGAGCGGCAGAGCTATCCGGCTCAGCAAGTTCATCGACCTTGCGTTCATTGCGTCAACGCTGTTTGTTGTTTGGCGTTTGGGTCAACGCACAACTTGCGTCTTACGCGTTTCTGCGGCTTCGATTTGCATCATGCAAATCGCTGCTGAAAAGATGAAAGAGGGAAAGGGCCGTCCATGGCCAAACCCCTCGGGGTTCCCGACAAACTCGAATCCATTCGCGTTCATATTGTGGGGAGGGCAGACGATAGAAAGATTCGCTGATCATGTCAAAGGCGATTACTCATCATTTTTTTTCTTTGTAACTCTGACTTCGCGAAAACGTGTTTCAGCAAAATCGACCGATCGGGGTTGCCGTCATGATTAGAAACAGCATAGAGTTGAAACTCCTCTCAACAACTCCCCAATCTCGACTTCTGATCTACATGTGCGCTACACTTCCTGCGCTCGCGCTTATTTGCATCGTAGCTGTTGCTGCTGGTAACCCCTCCCTGTATTTCGACTGTCGTTGCGCCATAGCACCTTGTGCTTGAGTCGAGAGCAACACTGATCAGCCACACTTACTCCTTCCGTGTATTTCTTAACTTGTCTCCAGCAAGTATTGACATGGGCATCAAAACTCAACAATGCGTCTGCTCCGTCGCAGATTCAAATCTTGCTGTCTCATGCAGCCGTTTTCTTAACGGTGGCTTGTTCATCTGCATGATGATGTCGTTTTTATTGAGTGGTTGCATGTCACCCATGTACAGTCGCTATCCAAGCTTTCAGGCAAGCAACCCAGCGTCGGAAGGTCGAGCATTTCAGGAACATGACCCATTTCCAGATCCTGATATCGGTCCCGATATCGGCGGGCGACCTCGAGAATTTGCCACACCCCGTACGGAAACCCGTCGCGCGGCTGAACAGCGTTTGTTATATGGTTTGCCCGGAATGCCGGAAACAGCACCTCAAGGTAATCCTCGGGGCGGGCTAAATCGGCCGGCAGCCGTTTACTAACGTGTTGGGTTTCCGTTGCTGCAGCGCTGATTGTCGGGAAGAGTCATTCAGTGAACGCAGTAGCTGCAAAGCAAACACAACTCTGACGCAGGTTAAAGAGTCAACCGACGGTGCCGAGCGAACGTAATCAAAAGCGGATCGACGTTCTAACGGGACGCCAGGTTATTGTGGCCAACGGTCGCAGTGATCGCCCCATTCAGTTGTTTGAACCGACGATTTCTCTGCAATCTTACGACCCGTTTCTGGAAGGAAACGAACGCGATACGCCTGGCGAACGCCTTGCACTACGGAAAATTTATTCCCAGGCCAATTCCGTCGAATGGTTGTTGCGAGTCGTCCCGAATCGTTACCCGGCCGTTCAGGAAAAAGTTAGCATCCAGTTTGGTGCGATGGGTTCAGCAGACGAAGCGAGCATGCAAGCGTCGGGCAATTACGGTGCCGTGTTTGCTCAGCAACCAGCCATCGGTGTTCACGACGTTGTCATCGAATGCGCTGATGATCGCTCGCGGCTCATGCAACTTTCTGTGATTGAGGTCACTCGGATGCTGGCGGCCTGGCAGCACCGGCTTCGAGTTCTTTCCGGTGATCCAGCGATTCTGAGCGTGAACATCTTTCGGAACGAAGGCTTCAGTGCCGGAGCATCGTTATCTCACTGTCATTCACAGATTCTGGCCGTCGGTTTTCTGCCACCGCAACTGGAAGCTCGGCTGCAGGCCGAACACCTATACCGTTCTCGCTCGGATGTTAACTGTATTGCGGCTGAAACTTTGCACGAACATTGGCTGAGCAGCGAGATCAGTGATGGCCGTCGCCTGATGTGTGAACAAGACGGACTTGTCGTGTTGTGTCCGTTTGCAAGTCGGACACCTTGGCAGGTTCGCATCTGCCCTTCGAAGCAGGAATTTGCTTCTTTTCAGTTCGCTGAACTTAGTGTTCAGCGGCTGGCGATGCTGGCTGGTCGATTGTTGAGCTGTGTTTTGGCACTCGACGAGATCTGCGGTTCGGTTGCTCACAATCTGACGCTATCGCTTCCACCCACCAATGCATCAAACGCGTTTCCGTGGATGCTGGACATTCTACCTCGCCCCAATCGTGTGGCAGGCTTTGAAATGATGACGGATGTTGACATTCAAACGATTGCTCCGGAGATTGCAGCCGAAAGATATCGCAGGGTTCTGAAATGGAAGTCGGCCGATGTGTCACAATCCGATATTTTACCTGATGGGTTTGAATGGCGGGCGTCGGATCTTCTGTAGTTTATCGGGCTAGAGCAACCGATAAAAACACGTAGCCATTATTCACTTCGGGTGAAGCAGCGACCATCACTAGCATTTCGTTGATAGCGGGCTGGAGTCGGTGCGACTGCGTTGTAGCCGGGACCTTTGCTGACTTACCTGATGGCGGGGTTTTGGTTAGGCATCAATCCTCCCGACAACGGAGCTCTGATCTGCGTGTCAAGTGGTTTCTGTTTTTACAGGAAAACCCAAACACAGCGTCACGTTGCTCACAGTATGAACAACACTTTGTGTTTGATGGTTTGTTGTCCGCAATAAAGTTATCCTTCAATTATGAAGGATGCGTCGCTGGACATTGCAACGGCAAGCAGTCTGAGACGCATTCTGCTCGAAGGCGTTTGGGGCAAACGTTGTTCGACGGCAGGAAATAATAGGTGGCTCTCGCGAGGTCGGACGTGCAAAACAATTCAAGTAATTCTTTTAGCCTGTTTCGCTATGCTGTTCGAGGAGTTTGGTACTACCGCCGGATAAATCTGGTGGTGATGCTGGCTGTGGCTATTTCGACGGCCGTCATAGCTGGCTCGTTGATTGTGGGCGACTCGGTCCGTTACAGCCTGCGGCAGATGACCGAAGAACGGCTTGGCCAGATCACGCACGTCCTGCATGCACCTGTTTTTTTTCGTCAGGCTCTGAACTCTGAAATGCAGCTGCCGGATGACGCCACCTCAACACCGGATGCAGGACCGTCGGGCACAATGGCGGCAGCGATTCTGGTCACGGGCAGCGTCGAAGCAAAGACCGCCGACGCACGATTGCGGCGAGCGGGTTCGGTAACTTTGCTGGGTATCGACAACACCGGCTGGCAGCTTCTGAAAAACGGTGGGCTGTCCGCACCGGTTGATCGTGAAGTTGTCTTGGGCTTTCGAACGGCTCAGGAACTACAGGCAAAAGTCGGCGACGAAGTTTCAGTGTGGGTGGAAGTGCCAACCTCGATTCCTCGCGATAGTCTGTTAGGAGAACGCGACGATGTTAACGTGGAACTAGTGCTGACTGTTTCAGCCATTATTCCCGAAGATGTTGGAGCGTCGCGGTTCGATCTCAATCCCGGACAGCAGTTACCGTACAACGCGTTTCTGCCATTGTTGACGTTGCAGCAACGACTTGGTCTTGAAGCCGTTGAAGTCAGTCGTCGCAGTCCGCTCGCAAAACCGGCGAAGGTTAATACGATTCTGGTGGGTGGCCCTAGTGCTGGCAGTGAGGTTACTGAGGCGTCTGTTAATGAGGATCTGCAGCGGCTTCAGAACCGACTTAAGAATCGGATTCAGCTATCCGATGTGGGTCTGCGACTTCGGACTGTGCCGGAACGTGGATATATTTCCGTCGAGAGTGAACGGATGATCCTGGAAGACGGATTGGCAGATTCCGTGACCGGAGCAGCCCGTGATCTTGGATTTTCAACTGCGTCGACTTTGGTTTATCTGGCGAACGAAATTTACGCAGCTGACCGCGCGTCGGATTCTGAACGCTATTCGATGTACTCCATTATCGCCGGCATGCCATACAACAGTCCTGCGCCGTTAGGGCCGTTTAAGACAGTCGAAAGCACGGACGTTACCGAACTTGCCGGCGACGAAATATTGCTTTCCACATGGCTGGCCGCCGACCTGAAGGTTAGTGTGGGCGACAAAGTCGTCTCGAAGTGGCATGAAGTTGGCAGCCACGGTGAACTGCCGGAAATTGAAAAAACGTTTACGGTAAAGGGGGTTTTGGCGGCTGATGACGCGGTCAGCGTAGACCGTAATCTGACTCCCACGGTGGAAGGCATCACCGATGTTGAATCGTTCGGCGATTGGAATCAGCCGTTCGATATGGATATGTCGAGAATCACCCCGCGAGACGACGACTACTGGACGGAGCATCGCGCCACACCGAAAGCATTTGTTTCGCTGTCGACAGCGAAACAACTTTGGAGCAGCCGATACGGTCGTTATACGTCTGTACGAGTTGCAGCGGGCGTTGCGGGAACCGTTCTATCGGAAGATCAATTGCTGGCAGGTGCTGATCGGCTGACGTTTGAAATTCAGCAGCGGCTAAAGCCCGAGGCACAGGGCATGATTTTTCGGCCTGTCCGAGCGGAAGGTTTGAAAGCCGCTGTGGGAGCCAACGATTTTACTCAGCTGTTCGTGGGCTTCAGTTTTTTTCTGATTCTGTCCGCCATCATTCTGGCGTCGCTTATGTTCAGGCTGGGTATTCAGCAACGAATTAACCAACTGGGTGTTCTGAATGCTGTTGGTTGGCCCCAGTCACGCAGTCGCCGTCTGTTCTTATTGGAGGGATTGAGCGTTTGTGTGGCAGGAGCAGTTTGGGGAGCAATCGGCGGAGTCTATTTTGCGAAATTGATGATTTACGGACTCACAACCTGGTGGATCGGCGCGGTAGGCACAAAGTTTCTTGTGCTGGATGTCCAGCCTCTGCGACTGGTGGTCGCCGCGGTTGTTTCTTTGCTGTTGGCCTTGTTTGTAATTCTGCTGGCTCTGCGGTCGTTCCGTCAGGTGGGCATTCGTGATCAGCTGTCCGGCAACAGTCAGGCGGCCGCCGACATGGCAGGCAGGCCGGGATGGTGGTCAAAGCTGGTAAATCTGATTGGCGTCAGCTCTATTCTGGCAGCGGTGGCTGTTCCAGTTGCTGTGGTGGCGGACATCGTTCCTTCCGGTGTGGCATTCGAAGGTTTGACGTGGCAGATGATCTGCTTTTTTATCGGAGGCTTCGCTTGTCTTGTGGCGGGGCTTTATGTGCTGAGTCTAATGTTGAGGCGGCGCAGTCGAAGTGCTACTGTTTCCACGTCGGCCAGAGGACTCGGTAGTCTGGCCATGGCCAACGCAGCTCGCAGTCCAACGCGCAGCCTACTGACAACAGCTCTGATCGCAACTGCCACCTTCGTCATCGTGGCAGTTGGTGCTGGACGGCGAAATCCGTTGTCAGAAACTCCCGACATCAAAAGTGGTAATGGTGGTTTCACGCTTGTCGCAGAATCTGCTCAGCCGTTGCTGTACGACTTGAACACAGTCGACGGTCGCAACCGCTTAGGGTTCAAGGCGGACGAAAATGGCAGTGAATTGCCCACCGCCGTAAATGTGTTTCCATTCAGTATGAAGCCAGGCACCGATGCCAGTTGCGTCAACCTGTATCAGGCCACTGTGCCTACTTTGTTGGGAGCATCAGATGCTTTTGTCGAACGTGGCGGGTTTCGCTTTGCGAATTCAAAACTGGCCGCCCCATGGCAAATGCTGAATGACAAATTGGAGGACACCGCCTGCCCGGAATCGGATGGTACAGTGCCGACAATTGCGGTGATCGGAGATGCAAACACGCTCCAGTACAGTTTAAAAACGCGAATCGGCGGCAACATTTTTGTGCCAGATAAAGCCAATCCGAAATTCGCTTTGCGGGTCGTTGGTATGCTCGATGGCAGCGTCTTTCAGGGGGTATTGGTGATGACCGATATTAATCTAAAACGCGTTGACGCTTCCGTTGCGGGGTCGCAATATTTCTTGATTCAAACCGCATCGTTAGCGGATGCTGATCAGGTCGCGACAATACTGGAAACAAAGCTCAACGACTATGGTCTTGATACAGAACTTGTGAGCGAGCGACTGGCCGGATTTCTCGCCGTGCAGAACACCTATCTGTCGACGTTTCAAATGCTTGGCGGCCTGGGACTGCTGGTCGGAACATTTGGTCTGGCAGCGGTGATGATGAGAAACGTGGTCGAGCGAAGGCGAGAAATCGCGTTAATGCGAGCCGTGGGTTTTACAACCAGCCGAATATCTCGACTGATTCTGTATGAAAACAACGTGCTGTTACTGTGGGGGATTCTGCTGGGATCCGGTTCCGCTTTGCTGGCCATGTCGCCTCATCTGCGATCTACCGGAGGCGACCTGCCGTGGCAAATGCTGCTCATCACTTTAGCAGCAGTCGCCCTGATTGGATCGCTGGCCTCATTGTTTGCCGTCCGTGCCGCGTCGACCGTTTCAATTAGAGAAAATCTGGCGGCGGAGTAATGCGGAAACGAAGGCTCTTCAATGGACCGGAATTCACTACAGGATTGCTGACGATCAACCGGAAAAACTCACGGCGCACAGTTCAAACGCGGTTTTCCTGTTTGTTGTTGTTTGAGCTAGTCCGTTGATACTTCGATTCGGCGTGGTTCGGTGCGGGATGCTCGAGGTAACTCGACTCGCAGCACGCCGTTGTTCAGCCGAGCGGTAATGCGTTCATGGTCGACGTCATCGCTCAGAATAAACGAACGCAGGAAATCGCCGATCTTGTATTCTTCATGAACAACACCAGTCGTGTTGCTCGGCGTTTTGACTCGGCCAAACAGTGCCAGGCGATTATCCTGAATCTGCAGGTCCAGGCCTTCTGCGTTGACTCCAGGAAGGTCAGCATACAACACAAGGCCGTCGTTTGTTTCGTAGATGTCTATCGGTGGGTTAAACAACAGTCGAGGCGTGCTGTTTTCGGTTTCAGCAATGTCTCCAGTGCCGTCACCGTCTGAGTTTGCTCGGACAATGTCTCGCTGATCGCTCATGACGTTTTCCTAATCATTGAAGCTGTGCCTTCGGACGTAAATTCCTACGCGGGGCCTTCAGTGATGGGGATACTGCGCGCTGCAATTCCGGCGACTTTTGGCAACACAACCGTAAGTATTCCCAATGAGTATTCAGCTTTCATTCCGTCTTCGTCGATCCGATCCGGCAACTGTAGACTTCGTTGCCACGCTCCTTGAAAACGCTCCTGACGCCGAAAAGAATCTTCCCGAGCTTCCTGAGGCGGATTGCGAACTCCCTTAATCATCAGAACACCATTGGCGGCCGTTAATTCCAGATCGGACAGCTCCACCCCAGGTATCTCAGCGGTCAACACAAACCGGTCGCCGGAATCTATCAGGTTGATCAGGGGAAACCGTCGCGCAGAACGCTGCAAAGACAGGTTCATGCCCTGCAACAAACGATCGACTTCTCGTTCCAGATCGCGAAACGGATCCCAGTTCTGTCCCCAACGGAAGACAGGCATCTGCGTCACTCCTAAGTTAACCGGTGGCAATTGGTCAGGCTGAAACTGGCAGCTTTGACAATTGACACAACATTCACACTATTTGCGGCCACGCATCATCCACACCCATCTGCGGCATGCGATTGACTATTCATGCCGCCAGTCGGTTCCCAATAGATGGGTCAGCACAGACTGTGCCGCTTTTTGTCGATTTCCCGGGTAGGCCATTTTGGGACGTTTCCTGAGATGCAACTTGTTTCATCACAATGAGTTACGTGAAAACATGTTTCTGTGGGCGTTTCTGACTCGATTAGCATTCCCTGCCAAATTTACACCCAACGACCGGATGGCATTGCCAACGCCATCATCGAGTTCAGAATCTGGAACTTCTTAGATTGGTAAGGGAGGGTGATATGACAGAACAAGAAAAATCGCATGCCGTGTACGTGGGAAGCTTCGATCCGCTGACGCTTGGGCACATGGATATCATTGCTCGAGGCGCCCGGATCTTCGGGCGAGTAACCATAGGGATCGGAATCAACCCCGATAAACAGCCACTATTGCCGACCGAGTTGCGAATCGAACTCTGCCGGGCTGCGGTAAGCGAAATTCCCAATGTGAGCGTGACTTCGTTTGAGGGACTCGCAGTTGAGTTTGTTCGCCGCTGTGGCAGCAAAATTCTTTTACGCGGCGTCAGAAGTCTGACCGACATTGACGCGGAATTTACGATGTCTCTGGCAAACAGAGTTTTGGACAGCAGTATCGAGTCGGTGTTTTTGATGTCTGGCGAACGCTATAACCACGTATCAAGTTCGCTGATTAAGCAGATTGCCCAAATGGCAGGAGGCAATGTGCGTGAACGCCTAAAGGACTTTGTTCCGGAAGTTATCATTGATCCTTTGCTTCAGCGAATCAAATCTACGTAGGCTAAGTTTTTGGGTTCGCACGGCTGATGGCCGACTTTATATTCAACAGCACTGAACCTGTCACAGGCTTAACCTTATCTCTTCGCAGTTATCTGCCAATCTATCTCCGGAGTCTTACTTGTGGTCAAAACCGCTTCTACGATGCTACCTCTCGGCACAACAGCGCCAGATTTTTGTTTGCCAAACGTGGACGGGACAACAGTCAGTCGCACGAATTTTTCTGGCAAGCCATTGCTGATAGTCTTTATGTGTAACCATTGCCCGTTTGTGATTCATCTGCGAGCTGCTCTGGCTGCGTTCGGTGACGAGTATTCAACAAAGGGGCTTTCCGTTGTTGGCATCAGTTCCAACGATGTCGAAAACTATCCTCAGGATGGCCCTGAGCAAATGAAGGCTGAAGCGACGCATGCAGGATATCACTTCCCGTACCTGTTTGATGGCGACCAAAGTGTAGCCAAGGCGTATAGGGCGGCATGTACGCCAGACTTCTTCCTGTTTGATGCTGACCACTCGTTGGTTTACCGAGGTCAGTTTGATGCCAGCCGACCGGGGAATGGCCTGGAAATCACCGGTAACGATCTGAAGGCCGCCTGCGATGCGATTCTGGCAGGCCAAGAAGTGTCGTCGGAACAACTGCCCAGCATCGGCTGTAATATCAAGTGGAAGACTGGTTCTGAGCCCGAGTACTTTGCGACATAGACCAACCTGCAGCAGCCTGTGGCTGACCCCGACTTGCAGCGGGTGCAGTGATCCGCGGAAACGCGTTGTTGGTGGCGATGAGTTCGCGTGACGCGTTTTGGTTGGATTGGATCTGGTTGGAAAACAGATTATGAAAAAAGCCCGTCGCAACTGCGACGGGCTTTTATGTTTTAAGTCGAATCAAAGTGGCCTAGAACACGTCAAGAATGTAGTGATGGCCGCTGTGGTATGGCTTTTCAGTCGGGTAGAAATTGTACCACGACTTGTTGTACACGGGAATCTGCATTGACTGCGGATACTTATGGTACATGTTGTTGTACTGCTGAGGTTTTTGGAACGAATGTGGATAGTACACATACGGATAGTGATAGAACCTCTGCCAGTCGGACGGCTGTCCTGGAGGAGCGGCTTGTGTGGGGTGGCTGAAGCCTGTTACGGCCACCACGGCGATCACAGCAATCAACAGTAGTCGTCTCAACATCAGATCCTCCGCGTTACAAAACTGTTTCCAGCGTCTGCCAGATCCCTACGTTGAGATCATACGCATTTACCCGCTGACGACGCCCCGCCTTGCGAACCAGCTAGACAACTGTTAGTTGCCCGAAATCGCCCCCGGAAACAGTCCGGTTCGCAAGGCCGAGTGCGTCGCTAAACTAACGTACTCACCGGATCAAACGCGGCGAATACTGGCAGATCCTGCGGGTTGGTGCAGTGTCGGCCTTTTGTCTAACGAGATGATTCATCGGCAGTCAGGGCCCGCTGCAATCACTACTTTCGGAAGAATCGTGAGAGCTTGCCTGTCCAGACCTCGCCGTTTTGGCTGCGGCGACGCATTTTGCCGCGATTTTCAGGTCAGAACGAAGGCTTGCACAAGACCTGGAACAACGGGTAACCGGTTTTACGTTAGACTCTGTGTGGACGACGGGCAGGCACAGCAGTTTCATGCGAATTTATTCATCAGACGCAGTTATGAATCAGCCGTCAGCGAACGAAAAAATCACAATCCTGAAACTCGGCGGCAGCCTGTTGACGTTGCCAAACGTTGCGGAACGCCTAATTCAGCTGATTGATAAGCATCGCATCGAAAAACCGATGGTTATCGTCGGCGGAGGCGCGACGGCTGATATCGTGCGGCACTGGGACCAACTGTTTGAATTGGACGCTGACCTGGCCCATGATCTTGCACTGCGGGCGATGTCGTTGAACGCGAGGATGCTGGCTGCTCTGGATCCTCGGTTTCACATGCTGGATGCTTCAGTGGCATTAGATGGGTTGACAGACTCAGAAGCCCCCTCGATCGTCATCATTCAACCTCACGCGATGCTCGAAAAGCTGGAGCAGGCAGGTCGCGTGGACGACCTGGTGGAACGTTCATGGCACGTGACCAGCGATTCAATTGCGGCATGGATCGCATGCCAGATGCAGGTCGAACGCTTAATCCTTCTAAAGTCGACGGGCCTACCAGTCGCTTCAATGAGTCCCGATCGACAACATCGATCGGGATCAGAACACCGAGCAGGGCTGATTAATCAGCTAATGGCGGGTTGCCTGGTTGACTCGGAATTCGCCAAACATTCTGTTCGTTTGCCGCACCTGAGCTGGTGTAACCTTCGTGAGGATGTTGACAAACAGACTTCTTACTCGATTTGTGCTCTCTGGTGAGTTGGTGAGTTGGTCAACTGAGTGAGCTTTTTAGCCAGGAATTACAGCGAACTTCGCTGAATCATGGCCGCAAAGCTCGCTTTTCGGGGCTGCAAGATGAAGCCCCAAGTGTAAGAACCGTCCACCTGTTTCCGCAAACTGCTTTAGACGGGCGCAAAAAAACAGGCCTCTCGTTAACGAGAGGCCTGTTGAGTTTTAGTTGTTGCCGGCAATCACTTATGCGACGCCAACCTGCCAGCGAATGTATCCAGCTGCTTCCAGACCAGCTTCAGACAATGCCTTTGCAACGGTCTTCTTGTCGTCTTTGGCGAATGCCTGATGAACAAGAACACCTTTTTCCGTGTAGTAGCGAGTCATCTGTCCATCAACGATCTTGTCGATGATGTTATCCGGCTTGCCACTGGCCTTGGCTTCTTCAGTCAGCCGAACACGTTCGGCTGCAACATCAACTGCGTCGATTTCTGTTTCGAAGCAGAAGTCTGGCTTCAACGCTGCAATGTGCATTGCTGTGTCACGCAGGATTTCTGTGTTCGTTGGAGTTCCGGTAGCCTGAAACAGAACGCCCGTCTTGTAATCGTGATGGATGTAGCCACCGACCGGACCAGTCACGCGAGCAATTCGATTGACGACAGTCTTTTCGCGAATCTTGTTTACAAAGTCTTCGTACATGCTTTGCAAAGTTGCCGAGCCACCTTCGGGAGTCTGGCTCATCAACGCTTCTTGTGAATCGGCGCCGGGGCCATTCAGCAGTGTGTTGACCATTGCAGAACCCAGAACCGCAAGAGATTCGCCGGTGGCTACAGGAGCTGATTCGCACTGAATTTCGACCAAAGCGGCTTCGGAACCATCCGGCTTAACGGCCAGGAAAATGCGGCCTTCTTCGGTAGCGTTTTCAGCGCGTTTGTCCTGGATTTTCTTGAACTGCTGTTTCAGGATTTCTACAGCCTTTTCGGCATCGCCGTCTGCCTCGACCAGTGCCTTTTTGCACTCCATCATGGGCAGGTCTGTTCGTTGACGCAAAGCCTTAACAGCAGCAGCAGTAATTTCTGCCATCTCTCATCTCTCCTGTGGTTTGGCGATCAGACTGCTCTGATCGTCGGTTTGGGTCGCACGGTTTTGGACCCAACGAAGTCGAAAAAGAATTTTATTGCCACGGCGAACGTTGACGCTTCATTCACCGCTTTACCTCACAATCGAGGACGTCTGATTACGCTGGCGATTGGTAAAGTTCAGAGCAAACGTCGTTTGCTCGAAGACCTAAGGACACTGAACCAAACAGTCCGGTTCCCGCTTTTTGCCTACTGTCCGTTCGTTGTTGCCAACGCAGACAGTTGTCGCAGCTGCGATAAGACCACACCCGCGACACATGTATCAAATGCGACCGATCGTTGAGAGGCGCCGAATTGATTCAGAGCGACGTGGTACACGGCAGATACCCGGCAGATACCCGGCAGCACAATTGCTGCCGGGTGTCTGGTGTTCCGTAATTATCGAATCGAAGGAATTGGCTTCGGCTCGTCGCCGGGATCTGCCTTCTTCGGTTCGTTTGGTCGCATTGACTTACCCTGTTTGATGACGTCTGTCAGGTGCTGAGTAATCAGTCGAATGGATCGCAGGCTGTCGTCGTTACCAGGAATTGGCAGGTCGACAACGTCTGGATCGGCATCGGTATCGATCAGTGCAACAACCTTGATACCCAGCAGGCGGGCTTCGTGGACAGCATTCTTTTCTTTGCCCGGGTCGATCACTACAAGGCATTCCGGCAGGCGATTCATGTTACGCATGCCGTTCAGGTTGCGATAGATCTTGCGGTATTCCCGCAGCAGCGTGGATTGCATTTTCTTGCTGTAAGTTGCAATTTCGCCAGTTTCTCGTAGTTCTTCCAGTTCTTCCAATCGTTTCAGGCGACTGCGAACTGTACGGAAGTTGGTCAGTGTTCCACCGAGCCATCGTTCGGTGCAGAATGGCATACCGCATTCGGTTGCCGGTTCTTCCAATGATGCTGCGGCCTGTCGCTTGGTACCGACAAACAGCACCAAACTACCTTGTGCAGCCACTCGCAACAGGTACTTTTTCGCGCGGATCAGACCGCGGACCGTTTCCTTGATGTCGATAATGTGGATCTGATTTCTGCGACCGTAAATGTACGGACGCATTTTTGGGTTCCAGCGGCTGGAACGGTGTCCGTAATGTACACCGGCTTCCAGAATCTCTTTCACGACAATCTCAGCCATGCTGATCTCCTGTGAATGCAGGCAGCTGTTTTAAGCCGCCGCCTCAATCGCCATTGTCACCGGCGATCGAACAGAACAATTGTGTGAATGTTGAAGTTCGAGCTTTCGTTCTCCAACAAACAGCACTTTGCACTTTTGACGGGAGGCAAATTTAATCCCGGCAACTCCGCATGGAGCCGACTTTCAGTTCAAGCGGAGGAGCATATCCAGAGGCCTGCGAAGCGTCAAACGCCGTTTGCCTTTATACCGCAAGGATTTACGTCTTTCGCCGTAATGGTATTGCCGGAAGCGGAACATTCAGGACCGCTGCCAGCAAGGGTCTGTCGGAGATCGGCAGATTCAGGTCAGGCCGTGATCGGAAAAATGCAGAATATTGAACATTTTTGGCGAAATCGACGATTTGGACGCAGTGCTTTCTAATTTCCTGAGCCACTTCCGCAATTCACTCTGGGTCGGCGGGGATATCTGGATCACTCGAGGTCTGTGATTCGTCCGCAGACCCTAATTTGCCATCCGTAGGTTTTTCACGACTAGGACTTCGCCCGGCTTCGCGGAGAGCTCTGCGAAGCAAAAAATCCAGCTGGCCATTCGTACTGCGCAGTTCATCTTCTGCCCAGCACCGCAAAGCCGTCAGGATCCTGGGGTCCGTTCTAAGTAGAAACGATTCTCGAGCCATCCCGGTCGCCATTCCTTGAAGTGAAGGATTCCGGTTCGCGTCACTGCGAACCGGAATTCAGGTTGTGCCAAATTCCCTGTGTCTGAAAAGTGTGAGCTTTGTCTGGCCTGTCAGCAAAATTTGAATATCTGATCAGGGCCGCTCAGCACTGGTCACTGCCCAACGATCCCCAAAACACAGGGACGTCTTTTGAAAAGGCACTAGTTATAAAGTGTGCCGGTGTTCACAACGGGCTGAACATTTCCGTTACTGCAAAGTACAACCAGCAGATTCGAAACCATCGCCGCCTTGCGATCTTCATCCAGGTCAACAATGCCATCCCGTTTCAGGCGGTTTAGAGCCATTTCGACCATGCCTACCGCACCTTCCACAATCATTGTTCGAGCCGCCACAATGGCCTGTGCCTGCTGACGCTGCAACATTGCCGCCGCAATTTCAGGGGAATAGGCGAGGTGGCTGATTCGAGCCTCAATTACCTGCACACCCGCTTTGTCCAGACGTTCCTGAATGTCCGTTTGAAGCTGCTCGCAGACTTCAGCCGGGTTACTTCGAAGCGAAACGCTGTCGTCGTCGCTGTCGTAAGGGTGACGGCTTGCGAGGACGCGTAAAGCCGCTTCGCTTTGAACTTCAACAAAGTTCTCATAGTCATCGACTTCAAACATCGCTTCCGCTGTGTCTGTGACTTTCCAGACAACCACAGCAGAGATGTCCACAGGGTTGCCGTCACTGTCGTTTACCTTCGACGGTTTGCTGACACTTCGGGAACTCGCCTCAATGATCTGGCCAGCCTGATTCTTTTTCTCAGGGATTGACGTGGATCCAGTCTCGAAGTTTCGGACTCGCAGCGACAGTTTCTTTTTCGAGAAGAACGGGTTGACCCAATAAAAACCCGACGTTTTGGCGGTGCCCCTGTATTCGCCAAATAACAGCAGTACTCGCGAATCGTTGGGCGAAATTGCCATGAAGCCGAACATTGTAATCAAGGTCAGGCCTCCCATTAGGATTCCGGGAATAATCAACAGCGGTTCTTCTGAGCTGATTCCCAGAGCAAACAAAGTTATTCCGAAAACCACCAGCAAAAGTATCGCCAACAGACCACCCCAGCCGGACATCGGAGCATACCCTTTTTCGTGAGTCATCTTGTTTTTCCTTGATCTTGGAATGATGGATTAGTGATACCGAAATGATATCATTTTGATGTTATTAAGGAACGAAAACATTCGGATTTCGGATCATAAGTTTTGATGAAAAAATTTCGAATTGGCAAAAAGGCTCGGTTTCGCAGGATGCAATTGGGAGCGTAACTGAAGGACCGCAGAAAAGGCGACACGTCGGACTGCAGCTTTTCGAAGACTCGTTCGCAAGCACGCAGCGTTGGGGAATGTGTTCCGCATTTGGCTGAAATCAGCCGTCTGGCGATGCAAATCCGTAGGACAATGGCTGCCCTATGTTCAAGACATGTGCCTCCGTTGCAGGATGCAGCTATTGCATCGCTATATTTATCGAGATCGGCATAACACTGCTCGCGGCTGCCCGGTCTGGAGTTGGCCCGCATATTCCAGACATGAACGCTGCATTCTGTTGAACGTTTCGCTGCATGATTTCCCCGTCGCGAGAAGTGGCAGCGCTCGGCGTTTATGGAAAGTGCTGAATTCGTATGATGTTGGCGACTTATGTTGCGACTGCAGCCGCGCAGCGTTTAGCTCGCTCATTTAAGATTTTCGCTTTCGATTTATCAGCCTCAAAGATTCAAAACATGGAACTGCTCGCAAAACTGACTCAGACACCTTCCGTACCCGGGCGTGAAGATCGCGTCCGTGAAGTGATCCGCACTCATATTGAGGCGTCGGGTCTCTTTGACGAAATTTCCGTCGATGCCATGGGATCTTTGATTGCACTGCGGAAGGCTCGCCCAGCCAGCGGCGAACGTTGCGAAAAGCCATTGAAGGTGATGCTGGCGGCTCATATGGACCAGATTGGATTTATGGTCCGGCACATTGACGACAACGGTTTTGTGAGAATCAATCCGGTCGGCGGCTTCGACACGCGTAACCTGTTTGCTCGAACTGTTCGAGTCTGCACTAGCGCGGGAGATCTTCCGGGGGTCATGAATCCTGGCGGCCGGCCGATTCACATCGCCACCGAAGAAGAAAAGAAAAAGGTGCCATTGATTGGCGAATTCTTTGTTGACCTGGGGATGGACGCTGAAGCGGTTCGTGGCAAAGTTAAAGTTGGTGATATGGTTGTTTTGGATGGCCCCTTTTCTGAGGTTGGCGATTATGTCGTTTCGCAATGCCTTGATAATCGTGTCGGTTGCTGGGCTCAGATCACAGCAATTGAAAACCTGAAGCATCACAACTGTGATATCTATGCGGCATGGACCGTGCAGGAAGAAGTGGGACTTCGCGGAGCAATGCCGGCGGCATTCGGTATTGACCCTGATATCGGAGTTGCCTGCGACACAACACTGTGCTGCAAGACTCCTGGGGTTCCGGACGAAGATCGTGTTTCTGTTCCCGGCGATGGCGTTGCGCTGCATGTGATGGATTCATCGATGATCAGCGATATCGGGCTTATCGAAGATATAGAAGCCATTGCGGCGAAGAAGTCGATCAAGTGTCAGCGAGCCATCCTTCCTCGAGGTGGACAGGATGGAGCCGTCATTCAACGCAGTCGATCAGGCGTGCGAACCGTCTCGTTTGCCTGTCCCGTGAAGTACATTCACACCGTTACAGAAATGTCTCATAAAGTTGACCTGGAATCCTATCCAGCTTTGCTGACGGCGTGGATTGAAACTCTCTAGAGCTTTGTCGAACGGAGGTGTTGTAATTCGCAAGTGAAACCAGAGGTCTCCGCTTTTGAGTTACTTCAGCCCCGAAGTGCTGAAGGTTGATCTGTCATCGACGACCGTTACACGTCGCCGTCGCGCGGAGTAAATGGAGCTAAATAATGTCGGTGGCAGATATGCGGCAAAGGCGGAACATGCTTCTGCTGCAAATGCTGTCTGAAATATTCCTTATCATTGCAACCTTACCGCTGTGGACAAACACAAGCGACTTTCCGGCAATCCCGCTTTTTGCGGTGTTTGTTGATGTGCCTTCGTTAATCGACAGACTGCTTACGGTGTCTTTGCTTTTGTGTTGCGCGGTGACGATAGCGGTTGTTGCCCGTGACTTCGAAGAAGCCAACAGCTGTGCAGCAGATAAGTTGTGGCGAAGGCTGCGACTATGGCTAGGCATTGCGACACTGCTGGGAAGTTTGCTGGTGGTGTTGAATCAGCATCGGTTGCAGCCCTGGCATTGGCTGTTCCTGTTGCTTAATGTTCAATGCCTCACGTTAAGGTTTGACGACCAGAAGTTCAGTCGCCGGTTGACGCTGGCGTCGATATATATCTTTGCCGCTGTTTCTCGTTTTGGTCCTGACATTGATGCGAGAATGAGTAGTGAGGTATTAGCGACGCTGCTGAATATGGCGGGTCTGTCGACCGTTGCACGGAACGAAGCGATCATGTTTACTGGCTGCGTTGGCATGACACTGTCGGAACTACTGGCCGGCATTCTGCTGCTAGTGCCGCGGTTTCGACGAGCTGGAGTTGCCCTGATCATGACAGCTCATGTGACTCTGTTAGTGGCGTTGGGGCCATGGGGTTTGGATCACAACCATGCGGTGTTGATCTGGAATGTTTTTTTTCTGCTCGCGATACCGGTGGCATTTCTGGATCCGAGGGGCAGTGCCAGCATCCTGGACTCAACAGCGGAAGTCATGCACGGTACGAAAAGTCGGTTTGCTGCGTGTATGAACTTCGGGGTGATTGCGTTTCCTCTGGCCGGGTTGCTGGGGTTTGCTGATAATTGGCCTTCGTGGCAACTGTACTCACCTCGTCCGGACGTGATTCGCCTCTACGTGTCTGAAAGAATCGCGACACAACTTCCCGAACGTCTGCGGAGTCATATTGGACAGCCACTTCCATTGCAGACATGGTGTTCGGTACGGCTCGATCGTTGGTCCCTTGAAGAAACGGGTTCACCCATCTACCCGGAAGACCGCTTTCAGCTGGGACTTGCAGCCGCCTTATTGCCCGATGACGCGGCAGAAAATGATGTTCGCATCATCGTCGATACGGCCGACAATTTTGCGTGGTGGCGACGATCTTCAATGCAGATAACATCGTTGGCTGACCTTCGTGAGCATTGCGAATCGTTTTATCTCAACACGCGTGTGCGACCCGAATAGCGGGTCAGGAAGTTTCGGTGATTTAGCAGTAAAAAAATCGTTGAGTGAAAAGTCATCGTGGTCAATGAGACTCATGCAGTTGAGCGGGATCGTGCAAGCCCGGAAAAGCTGCCATCACGGCGGCTTCGTATTTTTAATCCTGGTCTGCATCACAGGCACTGCGGCACCAGTTGTCCGTCGGCGTATCGCGAGTTGCCTTCCAGCCCAGTGGCAAATCTGCCAGTTCAGCGACGTCAGGATTGGTCTGCAGCAATTCGCGAAGACTTATAACGCGAACGTTCATTTCATCGCCGTTGGTCCCGCACAGGAAATGCCAACAATCATCTTCAGCTTCGTGGATGACCAACAGAATTGGTTTTTCCCGCACAAGCACCTCCCGTGTCGTGAAGCATGCAGTGTCGGGGGAATCCTGAAATACCCAGTTAGCGTTCATTTGCGGGCAAGCATTTGAAAAAGTTCAAGAGATTCACTGTCGCAGAAGCGGCTTCGTGCGTTTGACGCGGGGCATAAAACCAACGCAGCCCGGCACGTTTAACGTGCCGGGCTGCTGTTAAGAATCAATGTTTGATTATCTATCGATGGAATCGAACGGTGCTATTCCACTTCGGCCGAGAACACTCTGATTTCGACTCGTCGATTCTTAGTGTGGTTCTCGGGGTCGTTCTTGTCTGCCGGTCGCTCCCAGCCTATACCGGCCGAATTGAACTGATTCGGATCCAGTTGGAATTTTCGCACAAGTGCTTCCTTGACTGCATTGGCTCGGTTGGCTGAAAGCTCTTTCACTAGTGCGTCGTCAGGCAGCAGGGCTTTCATTGATGAATCGGAATGTCCTTCAATCAGAACTCGAGCTGCACCAAACTGCCCCACAAGTCGTGAAATTTCATCAAGCACAAAGTTGATATTGGGGTCGTAGAGTTCTTCGACCTGAGTACCATCAGGCTGGGTTCTTGTGACCTTGTAGTCCAGGTCATGTCGATTCGGAGCGAAGTGAATGATGACTGTGTTTGTCAGCACTTCGTCTGATTCTGCGATGATTTGCCCTGTGCTTTTGGGAGCAAACTGCACTCGATATTCATTCTTCTGTGACGCGTATTTTTCTTCTTTCGCAAGCTTCTGCAGAATGCTGAAGTCGACAACTTTATCGAATGTTACCGGCTGATGAGTGACAGAACGGATTCTGCGATAGATGTAGTAAGCTTGATTCCAGACCGATTCAAACCGTGATGCGTTGTTCTGGTTCAAAAAGAAGTCACTGTTTTCGGCGAAGTTAGTCCAGTGAGCATCCCCCAGCATTCCCAGACATTCGTCCTTTGGAATTGCGTAGCCCTGCGACATCCATTCAGAAACTTTCTGCTTTTCTTCCTGACCGCGAAGGCTTTCGATCGAATCGAAAATGCCACGTACAATACCTTCGATAAGATCCGGGTTTTCCTTCGCAAAGTCGGCTCGAGCATACCAGACGTCGGCGATTAATTTGTTCGCAGTCAGTGTATTGACCAGCATGCGATTGCCGTCCTGTTCAGACAGCGTGTAGATGTCGGGAGCCCATGAAACACAGGCGGAAATTTCTTTGTTGGCGTTAAACGCAGCGGCAGCTTCGAAGGCGTCCGTTGTGTACCGAAACTTGACGTCGCCAGGTTGCAGGCCTCCGGCCACCAGCATGCTGAGAGCAAAGTATTGCGACGGCGAATTTTGAGCCAGTACGATCTCCTTACCCTTTAGGTCGGCCACAGTTTTTATGTTGTTGCGGACAACAATACCGTCGCCTCCGTTTGACCAGTCGACCTGCTGAAAAATTCGCGGCATCACGCGGCTGTCTCGAGGTTCACCGGATTTATCCACAAACCCTTCCATAAACAATGGCAGCATGTCGGCCGTTGCCCAGCCAATGTGATATTCGCCCGCTGCATAGGCGTCTCGCATGTCGACAGGATTGTCTGCCAGAATCAGGTGAACCTTAAATTCCTTGCCCGCTGGAGTCTTCCAGATCTTCTTTGGCTGAAAACCTTCGTTTGCATGGATGATCGGAGCCCATCCGGCCCAGACGTTCAGAGCGAAGCGAACTGTGTTATCTTCCAGTGGCTTGTAAGCTGCAGTGCCTTTAACGGCAGGCAGGCGTTCGGCTGGAACGAAGTTGTAGCTCTTAACAGTTGTTACCAGATCTTCGTTAGAACTGGCTTCAGCAGTGGGCTCGCCACCGATGTTGATCATATCAGGGTCAAGGCTTGGTTGACCACTTTGATCGCCTACGTTGTCCGGGCCTGCTGGCTTGCCGATAAAGCCGCCCTGCATTGCCGCAAAATAGACCAGTCCTCCAACCACAGCCAACACCGCGACGTAAAACGCCGCTGTAGGACGACCACCTGACATATCAATCTCTCCGTTATTGAATCAATCGTTACCGACCAATTGCGTTATTCACAAGTAATTAACCCCGTCGCATCTAGGACAGTATGGTCAAACGCAGTGAAACCGCAATCGGATCACTCAAATTGCAATGTCTGAAAGTAGCAGAACATTGTGGCGAAAGTGAAAAGTTGTCGCGTTTTTTAAGATCTTCGGGTTTTGCGGCGCTTTGCAGCAGCTTACAGAAACAAGTATGCCTTGGGGGCTGGTACACAACGATCACTGAACGAAAAGCGAGTTTTGCGGCTGTAAGTCGAACTAAAACGCATTAGCTGAAAATTGCCACAGCGACAAGTTCAGGCTTCTGCGTTGTCGCATTGAAGCACCGTGTGTCAGACCATAGCGCACAAAAAAACCGCAAAGTTTCAGAGAAAGATCGCGGTTTGGCACACTCGAAAACTCGCAAAACTAAGGCTTAATTGTTGGTGCCGAATCAGTGTTCGGCGCAGGCTCAGCCCCAGCCGCACCTGGACCTTCAGCCGCTGAGTCTTCCGGAGGTAACCCGGCAGGAACTTCAGGGCGCGTGACTTCGTTGGAACCTCCGCCGCAACCGATGACCACGCTGCAAAACAAACACAACGCCGCAACGAAACGAATAGGCTTCATTAAGATTTCTCTCTGTGCTGTAGGATAAACGAGCACGGACTATGCTCGTATGAAAAAGACCTTTCCGTGTCTGGAAACCACACGGGGAAAGGTCTGGATACTTCAAACCGATTAAGAATTCAGTTTCGACAATGACTTAGAATTCGCCAACAACTTCACCTTCTCCCATGCCGCTTAGTGACTGGTAAAGGTCACCGTCGATGTTGCGTGAAATTGAGCGAACCGCACCGTCGCCCATTGCGAACTGCACGATGCCAACATGGTAGCTGTCGAATTGATACCACAGATGGTCTGAACCGGAAATTCCCCACGCGGTCATCCACGCTGGCTGGCCGATCCAGCGCATGTTGTAGTCTTTACCACCTGTGAGTTCACCGAACAGGAACGTGTTACTTGAACCGTCAGTAATGTCGCGGAACTTGTGTTTCGTTCGACCCCCGAAAATGCCTTTGCGAACGGACCATGACGGTGGCCAGGTCACTGCGCCAAAGAAGCCTGCTACCCCTGCGTAGTTGGTGATGCCAAGTGGATAGTCAGCCGCCCAATAGTAAAGGGTAACCGTTCCGCCGCCAGCAGCTGGAGTGGCCCACACGTGCGGGCGAGATGGTGTGCGCACCCGTGTTTCCTGTGGATCAGACGGGCATAGAAATGCCGGAATTTTCGCTTGCCCGGCAGCCCACGTGTCATCGTCAGCGTAATAACGCGTTTCAGCAAGGTAGTCATCTGCCGTGGTGCTTGGATCTGGTCGGTAGTCAACACCCTTCCAGATAGCAATTTCGTTGTAAAGATTTGCCTGCTCAATCTGTGGTAGCAGTTGCGGCAGTAATCCCGTGAACTGATGCTGATTCCATGTCAGATTCTTGGGTCCGTTTTGACCGGCCTGAATGTCGTTTGGTGGCCCAAGGCTTCCAGCAGGAAAGCGATTGTAAATGTCATGGTGGTTGTGAGCGGCCAGAGCCAATTGCTTCATGTTGTTTTTACACTGAGTACGGCGGGCCGCTTCACGGGCCTGCTGTACTGCTGGCAACAGCAAAGCAATCAGGATTGCGATAATCGCAATCACAACCAAAAGTTCAATCAACGTGAAGCCACGTCTCGGATGGATCACCTTCTGTGACCCCATCGACAGTCTTTTGTTCATTTTCATGGTGCAGAGCTTTCTATAAACAAGGAAAAAGTATCCGAAGTCATGATTTGTCAATTCTGGGAGAAGAACATAATCGTCGCCACCGGGTTCATTCAGTTTATTTTTGAAAACGACTTTTTTCGAGCCGAAGCAAAAATGCTTAATTTCCCGGCTTTTTTGATGGTTCGATGAGCGTTCTATCTCATTTCTGCCAATTAAATTCGCCTTAAACATGTTCAAGAGAACACAGACAGCACCTAGTGTGCCAATTCGTTTTTTTCGACGCTCACGCTCACGCGGCTGGCTTTGTTGGCGGCGCGGCTAAACAGGGCGTTTGAGGACAGCTTTGATGTTTATGGTTCATCAAGCAGTGAAGGTTGCCCGTGACTTGGTACTGAAATGGGGCTTCCCTGACGAAATCTGCCCGGACGCCTGTGTTCGAAACATTCGTTAACGCGAGTCTTCAAACCGCCTCAGACATGCTGACTTGTCGCTTACCAAGGAAGGCAGAGAAGAAAGCTTCGCAGCGTGCGAATGAGAATCCGTGGCGTTCGTACGTAACGCAGACAGATGTCCGAGATGTCGCTTTCCGGGCATATCTACAGTGTGACTGCGACGTTTTTCGTGGTACAGCATTCGAACTTAAGGTGACCGATTCATCTACCGAGTGTGGGGAATTGCCCTGTTGCGAGCAACCCGCTGGCTAAAGTGACGCTGTTTTAATGTCGAGAAAAACAATATGTGGCACTGTTTCGCAGAACCTGGCAGGAAACGTCGGTTCGGCAGTTCGTTGACTTTGGTTGACCAAACATGCAACGCATTGATTCAAAACATTCCATCAACCATGCACCGCACATCATTAGTGTGCCGGACGCAGACATTCTGCGCATGCTTTGCCGGCAGGTTGAAAATGATGAAATTGGATGTCGCGAAGCAGGTGAACAGTTGCGAAGATTCCGTTTTATTACTGATAGAATCGTCGGAGAAGTACAGGATCGGATGCCCCGGCGTGGACTGAGAATTGACGACCCATCTCACGCTGCAGTTATGTTGGGTGCACAAAGACTGGTTGCCGTGGTCAACGAATTCGTACAGGAACGTGCGACAGCGGAACCATCCTGATTTGCCGTGAGCAACACAGAGTCTGGCGCGCAGGCTCATCGTAACTGCGTAGCCGTTCGTCGCAAGCGAATGCTATTTCATCTTCAGCTTCTGCATAATCACCGACACTGATGGTCGTTTTACTGTTGATGAAATCCACGGCTGGCCAACAGCTTCAATTGGTGCCGAAACGCCGGCTTCACGAAGCAGAACATTGACTTCATCCCGCAGAGCGGCAGCTTCTGTGACTGCTCGCAGCCAGGCAGCTTTTGACGGCATTGTCGCCCAGACCGTCAGCCGCATTGAATATCCTGGTCGTCTGAGCGTTGGGGCCGCATCAAGGATAATGCGCCGGAGGCCTTCCGTCATGTAGGGCGGCTTCGGTGGTAGTCTGTTGAGAACATCGAAAGCGATCTCGCCCGTTACGTCCGCTATCTGTCCGACTTCGTGAAGTCGCTTTGCTTCCTGAAGAAATCGTTGAAAATCGTCTTCCTGTCGATCAATGATCCGTTGCTGATCGTCGACATCATCCGGGCCGGTCGACTTTTGCGCAAGATCACTGGAATCATCGGAACTTCCAATAATGTACTTTGGACTCGATTCTTCCAAATCGAAAGCGCGTCCGGTTGTTTTGCTACCAGGTGTTCCAATGCCGCCAGCGGAACTGAACGCTCGAACAAAAGAACCGGTTCCGGAATGCAGATTCGCCCCTGTCTGTTCTTCAGCGAGTGAATTCAAAACGATAAAAAATGCCAGCAGAGCCGTCATCGTGTCCAAACGAAATCAAGTACGCTTTGCTGGGCGGCTTGGAAGGATTTTTTTTTCGTGCCATGTCAGACCGCTTTTTGTTTTCTGCCAACTGAATTCGCCGCTGTCATCGACGTGAATCGGGGGACTGCCGTTCTCTTTCAATACCAATCAATATCATGCTTGGCGTTGCAAGTTCAGTCGGAGCCACCTGCACCGATAGTCTGCCAGGGGCGACTTCAAACGATTCGTAAATCATCGACGCCAGTTGAACGCAGATATCTGCGTCGTCAACGTTGCTGGCAACAAAATTGATTTCGATGGGCAGGCCTACCAACTGGTGTCCCAGCATTCTTGCTGTGCGCGCGGCATATGATGTTGGTTTGTGGTTGCTGTCCTGAAGAATGCCGACGGGAACCTGCATCCGAATACGTTACATCTGAGCAAGCTTGTCCCGATTTTCAATTGCGTCGAGACCTTTGGCAAGCGAGTCAGTTCCTGGATCTGTCATTTGCGGTGGCTGTTCACTGCCGTCTTTGGCAAATCGACTGGCGCGGGGACGAATACGCACGACCTGGCTATCCAGATTTGCGGAGATGGCACTGCTTCGAGCGACGCCTGTCGAACTGCCCCCACCAAAATGAATCACTTGTGTCGTGCCGAACTGTTCCGGTTCCGAAGTGGCAAACGTCAATAACAGAATGAAGAATGTCATCAGTAACGTGATGACATCGCTGTATGTCATGAACCACGCTGGAATGTCCCCGGCGGCGGACTCTACTTTTTCTTTCTTGGCCATTGGCTTACCCCAGGGATCCCTTTCACGCCGAATCTCGATTGTTTCACGCCGTAGCCGTTGATCAATATCGACCAGGGAGCGACTGCCGCGTTTAGATCGCCAGGCAGCGTCCAACGTGCGCTGCCTTAATTAATTGAAGTTAAGCTGCCTTTTGAGCGTTGCCGGTGGATCGACTGCCCGGTGAAAGAAACGCCAGAAGCCGTTCTTCGGTTGCTCGAGGAGCATGACCTTCAACAAGAGACTGTAGACCGGTGATCATGAGTTCCCGGATAAGCGTTTCTTCATTGCCTTTTGTTTCCAGTTTTCCCGCAAGAGGAATGCAGAACAGGTTTGCAACAACAGCGCCATACAGCGTCGTTAACAACGCAACCGCCATACCGGCTCCAATGTTACTGGGGTCGTCCAGACTGCGAAGCATCTGTACCAGACCAATCAGTGTTCCGATCATTCCGAACGCCGGCGCGGCCGCGCCGATGGAATCGATGATTTTTTTTCCGGTACCGTGCCGTTGTTCGATATAGGCAAGTTCTTTTTCCAGCAACGCTGTCAGTTCTTCTTTCGTGCTTCCGCCAACCACTAGTTCCAGCCCGCGTTTCAGGAACGGGTCATCGATTTTTTCCATCTTTGATTCCAACGCAAGCAGTCCGTCGCGTCGGGCGACCGCTGATAGATCGGAAAAGGTGGCGATCGCTTCTTTGGGTTCTGGAAGCTTCACAAAGAAACAGTTTTTGACCACGGAAAAAACGCTTAATACTTTTGCCAGTGGAAAGTTAATCAATGTCGCTGCAATGGATCCTCCAAACACAATCATGATCGACGGTAGGTCGACAAAGGGCATCAGCCCGCCGCCTCCAATCGCAATCGATATCAGAATCAAACCGATCCCAAGTATCATGCCGATGGGAGTTGCTTTGTCCATTTCAATAACTTTCCGTGTTCTTATGCTGTCAGCAGTCAATTGCTGATAGTTTGCCTTCGGCGACTAGGCCGATTTTTTCATGCGATAAATCTGAGCCAGAATCTCGGCGACAGCACGGAAAAATTCTGGTGGTATATCCTGACCCACGCGAATACTTTTGTAGATCGCTCGTGCCAGCGGTTTTCTTTCGATAACCTGAATCCTGTGTTCTCGTGCTATACGAACGATGTTTTTTGCATAGATGCCAGCTCCTTTTGCCACGACCTTGGGAGCCGCCATCCTGCCGATTTCGTATTGAATGGCGACGGCAAGGTGAGTCGGGTTGGTCAGGATAACTGTTGCCTTGGGGACATCAGCCACGGAACGCTGTCTCATGGCTTCACGCTGTCTTCTGCGAGCCGCCGCTTTAATCAGTGGGTCACCGTTTTCGTCTTTTTGTTCACGCTTGATTTCTTCACGGGTCATCTTCAGTTTCTTTTCGTTGCGAAACCAACGGACCAGATAGTCCAAAGCCGCAAGGCACAGCAACAGGCCAGACAACCAGATCCAGACTTTCATGCCATTCCGCCATGCTTCCGACGTAACGCGCTGCACGGTGGACGCCGCCGTGATTCGGTATTCATCACTTCTGAGATAGAAGAACGTAAACGTAAACGAAATGATCAGCATTATCTTCATGAAGGCCAGTATGCCGCGCACTCCGTTGTCGATCGAAATCAGTCGCTGCCAGTTCCGCGCTGGTGAAAGCTTTTCGAAGTCGATGGCCAGTGGCTTGAAGGATGCAACAAAACCGACCTGAGAGAAAGCCGTCATCAGTGCGATAACCGTCAGTAGTCCCAACGGCAGGCCACACATCATTACCAATTCTGTCGACATCCAGCGTGCGGTGAGATGCGTGTGCATTGGCAGCCAGACGCCATCAAACGACTTAGTCAGCCACGTTTGGATTCCGTGACGAAAGCCGCTGGACACGACTGGCCCGCACCATAGCAGCAACAAAGCACCAGCCAGCATTGACGACGCTGCGGCAAAGTCAGGGCTCTGAACAACCTGCCCCTCTTCGCGCGCCTGCGTTCGGCGGCGTTCTGTGGGCTCTTCCGTGCCGTTTTGTTCCTGCTCGTCGGCCACTTAGAAAACTCCATAATTTGCGATTTGCCGCATGAAGACACCCATCGCGGCACACATTTCCGGAAAGAACGCCAGCAAACCGAGAGTGCCGGCGGCCACGCGCATCGGCATCCCGAACGACATGAAATTAAACTGCGGAGCGAACCTCATGGCAGCCAGCAGCGTGACCATCACAATAAATAACAGGATCGCGATAGGAGCGATCATCAACAGTCCGTGCTGTTGTGTTTTAGATACCGCGAACAGCACGCGAACCCATAACGCGTTGATGTCGAAGCCCGCCATTGGCTGGCGAGCAAACGAGAGTCCTAGCGACGATAGCGCGATATGATGCAGGTTGAGACAGAAAAAAAGTGTTACCGCCATACCTTCCAATGCAGACGAAATGACGTTCGACGGTTGCTGGTCTGTGGGGGAAGTCAATCCTCCCAGTGTCAGTCCCATTTCCTGAGCGACGTACGCTCCGGCGATTCGAACCGGGACCATGCACAGACCAAACATCCATGCCATCGCCGCGCCATACGCAAATTCTCGAAGCGAGAGAATCGCCAGTTTCAACCACCCGGTGTTGGCTCCTGACTTCAGCAGTTCCGGCACAATGTCGGCAGCATACTGAGGTGCGATGCACAGAGTGATAGCAACTGACAGTCCGATCTTCACAAGGTTCGGCATGTTCTTGCCACTGATCGGCGGCAGAAACGCGACGAACGCAGAAATGCGAATCAGGCACAGGACCGTCGCTAAAATGAACGCGGTAATCACTGCGTCACCTGAAGCAGCCGCTGCATCATTCGCAGCGTGAAGGATGACGACATCTGCACCATCCATGGCAGGCAGACCAGCATGACAATGCCCACAGAAACAATTCGTGGTGCGAAGGAAAGCGTCTGGTCCTGAACGCTGGTGATCGTTTGCAGAATACTGATTGTCACGCCGACTAAAATACTCACAAGTACAGCGGGCCCCACCAGCCACAACGTTGTGATCAGCAGGTCGCGTCCAATGACAACGATTTCCGTGGATTCCATGATCGCTCTTTCGATTACTTACAGCATCTGAATGCCGCAACAACGCTTGTTGATTCCGATTGTCTGAGTCTTCAACTTACCGTCTTCAACTTACCGTCGTTTGGTTACCGTCGTTTGGTTACCGTCGTTTGGTTACCGTCGTTTGGTTGCTGGTTCCGGTCGTTTCACAAGGGCACATTTTTCAAGAAGTTCGCTGACCAGAGGATCGTCATCCATCGCTGTCAGAATAGTGGCGGCCTTGCGTTGTTCCAATTTTGATAGAATCTCAACGGCCATGTCACTTTTTCCGTTGTTAGCAAATTCCTTCAGAACTCCAGCCGCTTTATCCGGATCCATGCTCTGCACGATTTCGGTCAGATCTTTAATGTTGGCATCGCGATCTTTTTCGGTTGTGGGAGATGTTGCTCCCGGTCGTTCCTGACCGGCGTCAATTTCCTGTTTCTTCTGTTCCGTTTCGATTTGCGTCTGACGTACATCTTTCAGGAGTTCTCCTGTGGCGGCTCGCTGATCGCGTGCCTGCGCCAGCAAACCTTCCAGCTCTTTTTGTTCTGCTTCGATGTCGGCCAAAACAAGCTGTTGTTGAGATTCCACTCGCTGCAACGCGTTTTCACGTTCCTTCATTGCCAGTTCACGCGACTTCAGCGACAGGCCATAACGAACGATTTCTTCGACGTTCATTTTCTGCGGTCGCACGGCAACAGGGCTTTCTTCATCAACTGTGGCTTCCATAGGCTGACGCGGATTGATGATGCTGGGTGTTGGCTTCGCTTCCTTTTCAGCTGATCCCTGTCCACCGGCGACCTCTGCTTCGCTTTGTGTTTTTGCAGAATTGACGAACCACGCTGAAGCCGCAGAGGCAGCAAATACTAATAGGCCATATAGCCCCAAAGTTACAAGTTTTTTCATTGTTCCACTCCAGTTTCAGCGTCAATGATCTGTCCCGCGGGCACCGGACGTTTCTGATTGGACGTATGATTCTGTTGCTGAAATCGTTCTGTAATTTGAATGCTGTCCAACGCCAGTTGGACTTTCCGGTGTTGTGAGAATTCGCGATCCAGAGCTTCCGAAACGATTTGCAATTGTTGAAACGCGGCGGCTCGTTTTTCAGTCGCCTGTTTCGCTCGTTCGTCCGCTTCTTTTTCCAGACGGCGTTTGTTGACGAGTTCGACTGTACCAACCGCTGCCAGATTTCTAGTAGCGTGCAGCATGTAGGCGGATACCGGCTGGCTCATGGCTGCCTGAGCGTCTGAGTACGTTTGCATCAGCAGACGTTTGGCAGCTTCAGCTGCGTTCTGTGCCTGTGCTGCGGCCGCGAAGGCATTGGCAGCAACGGCAGCCGCTGCTGTATCCTGCTGCTTGCGAAGACGTTGAACGGTTGTAAAACGTGAATGAAATCTTTTCATTAGACTGCTCCCTGTGCTGCTGCAGTCGCACGCTGCATGTCACCGTGCCACGCAGATCGCAGCAGTTCCAGATCACGCAGTGTGCTGTCAAAGCTCGACACTTCATTCACTGATTGGCCTAGATATTGTTTCACCGCTGGCATTAACTGAATCGCTCGATCAACATTCGGAAGTGTTCCGGTTTGATAGGCTCCGATCTGAATCAGGTCCTTCATCTCGGCGTAAGTCGCCATCAACTGCCGCACGGCCGAAGATGCTCGCTGATGTTCGGGGGTCGCGATTTCGGTGAACACGCGGCTGAGGCTGTCGAGTACGCTGATGGCCGGATACTGGCCGGCTGCTGCGAGTTCTCGCTGCAATACAATGTGACCGTCCAGAATTGATCGAGCCGTATCAGCGACGGGTTCGTCCATGTCATCACCTTCCACCAACACAGTAATCATTCCGGTGATGCTGCCGTTACTGCTTCGGCCAAGGCGTTCCAGGGAACGGGCCATCAATACCTGAACTGACGGCGGATAGCCACGGTTTCCGGGAGGTTCGCCCAGCAACAGGCCGAGTTCGCGTTGAGCCATCGCCAACCGAGTAATACTGTCCATAAACAACAGCACGTTGGCACCTTCGTCACGAAACGCTTCTGCAATTGTGATAGCGGACAACACCGCGTTGATTCGCATTAACGGCGTTTCATCCGCCGTCGCAACAACGACAACAGATCGGCTTAAGCCTTCAGCCTGCAGGCAGTCTTCCACAAATGGCCGCACTTCACGACCGCGTTCTCCAACCAGCGCAACTACGTTGATGTCGGCGTTTGAAGACTTGGCAATTTCTCCCATCAGCGTACTCTTGCCGACGCCGCTGCCAGCAAACAAACCAATTCTCTGGCCCATGCCGATTGTCAGTAGGCTGTCGATTGCTCTCTGACCAGTGACCAGCGGCGTATCAATTCTTTTGCGCGTCATAGAAGACGGAGGTCCCGCAATCGTAGAACGATAGCGAGAAGTTTCCGGTGCGGGCATGGAATCCAACGGACGCCCGATACCGTCGATAACACGTCCCAGTAGTTCACGGCCGACCGCGACTTTACGTGGCTTTCCGCTGCACACGACTTCAAGACCAGGCTGAAGCCCGGCATGTGAGTCGTAACACATCAGCAGAGATTCGTACCTGTCGAAGCCAACAACTTCTGCCGTTAGCAGTTCACCATTGGGCATGCGAATATGGCAACACTCGTTAATCGCCGCGCGCACAGACGCGTGCAGAAGTCCGCGAGCACTGGTCACGATTCCGGCTTTCTGGAATTTCGGAGCAGCTTTAGCTGATTGCGTCAGCGCTGCGATGTCCAGTCCGAGCGACATTGAGAGACTCCATCCATCGTTCACGAATTGTGGCAAGTCGTGTCAGAAGATCAGTTCGAAGAGTGTTCATGGAATTTGCAGCTCGACACGTTCCCGATGGAACATCATCCACTGCGACAAGTTTAAGATTCGAAAGTACGCCAGCGAGTTCAGTGCTTTTGACCTGCATTAACAGATTGGCGTGATCGCCAGGGTTCAGGAATACTGTAATGGAGGTTTCGCCATCCAGTTCTTTGACAAATTGCCGAATGATGCCGTCGACTTGAACACTGCCGTCGGCCATTGATTTGTTCAGCACGGCTTCCGTGGCTGCCACAGCCAGTTCGATTGCCGCCGTTTGCAGCTGCAATCGTAAAGTTTCGTTTTGGTTTGTTAGCTGATTCACTCCGCTGTTGATCTGCTGACACAGGGCCAGCAACTGTTTGCCGACCACTGATTCTTCTGACGTTTTCGGCGGCACTGAAGGCGCTGCAGCGACGGTGCTGTCTCGGCCGGTGCTGTCTCGGCCGGCGCTGTCTCGGCCGGTGCTGTCTCGGCCGGCGCTGTCTCGGCCGGTGCTGTCTCGGCCGGTGCTGTCTCGGCCGGTGCTGTCTCGGCCGGCGCTGGATGAGTCCGCAGCGATTCCGACTGACGTTGCCAGCCGTATTGCTGTGGGTGATCTGTGAAACTGTAAGCGGAGGTTTGTTGTCATCGGATTGATGCTTATTCTGCCACTTCACAGACAACGCCAAGGACACCCACGATCGATTGTCGAGCTTCCTTAACTTTCTGGTCGGGCACATGAGTCTGAAACTGCATTTCTTCCTCCAACGCCATTTTTGCTCGACTGGAAACAGCGCCGAACACGGCGTCTAACACCGTCTTGTCTGCCTGAAACAGTGCCGTTACCAATGTCGTTGTATCCACCTGCGCCATTACCTTTTGAACCATGTGCTGTTCAAGGGAAGCCAGATCTTCGAACATGTAGAGCTTTGCCAGCAGACGATCCTTCAGATCAGGATCCTCGGCCGCAATCGCTCGAACCATTTTTGAACGCGTGGCCTTGGGGACTTCTCGCAGCATTTCTGCAAGTCGTTCAAGCTGATCACGATCATCAGGCGGTTCGCTGGGCATGTTGCGGCCGCGAGTCAGAGTCGCTCGAACAATTCGTTCCACAAGAATTGGTGGGGCGTGTTGTTCAATCGACAGTTCTTTAATCACAAGACTCTGCTGTTCGTCCGGTAACAGCGCCAGTACATCCGCGGCGATTGATGGCGACAGTTCGTTCAATAGAATGGCTGAAGTTTTTGCCTGTTCGGGTTTTAGTGCGTTGGCAATCTGGTAGCGGCTGAGTGCTTCGAGATCTCTGATGGGGTCACCCGTCGAGATCGCCAGTTTCGGCTTTGTCGGTTGAGCCGGTTTGTGGTCAACAAAGGGAGCGTGATTCGCACCTGAGTCCGACTGACCCAACAGGTTAAATAGTTTGTCAAACTGGTCCATTACTTTTCGCTGTTGGCCTGCCTTGATTGTGGATTTGCCTTGATCGGCCAGTTTGGCTCGCAGCATTTCCGCCGTTTCCGGGCGCATGCGCGAAAGCACCTGCTCAGCGGCATCAGCGCTGAGAAGACGAAGGAATGCCAAACTCTGTTCGTGACCGTTCATCAAATTGTGTATTCGTTTCCGCAGGCTGTCCCTGATTTTTCCCTATGGCGGTATAGCCGCAACTAAGTTCGAGCTATCGCTTCCAAACGGATGCGAGCACGTTGGTAAACTCCTTTCGAGCAACTCTAAGCGGCTTTTCGTGCCGAAGTGTTTGCGCCCTTTGAATCCTGTTGTTGCTCTTCCATCCAGACTGAAAGTATTTGAGCCGCCACGTCTGGAGACTGCTTCACTTTTTCAGATAACTGAATCACTTGATTAAGCTGTTCAGTTGTAAGCCCACCTGATTCTTCCTGTGCGACAACGACTGGAGTCATTCGTTTTAGTGCGAGAAATCCCAGTACCGCAGCCAGCAAAACGCCAGTCCCCCAGATCGCAGAATCAATCACGGGTTCGTACTGTTTCCAGGTAGATACCAGGCCTGAAATCTCGGGGTCCAATGCAATGGGTTCTAACGAAGCAAACATGACCTGAACTTCATCGTCGCGTAACGCATCGAATCCGACTGCCTGTTTAATGATGGCTTCGACGTCTTCTTTCGCAATTGCAGCAACGGCAGGTGTGGCCGCAGCGGGGTCAGCTGCCGGATCTGCATTTGCCGGGACTGGTTTTGACAGATCGACAATCGCGGCGACTGTGATACGAATGATTTTTCCGGGATTGTCACGCACCGTTTCGTTGATGCTGGCATTTTCGAAATCGACCGAGTTCACTTCTTTTTTGTAGGTGCTGCCGCTGCCTGACGTTGTGCTGAGATCAGGGATTAGGTTGGAGCTGACGCCAACCTCGCTGTTGATTGCCGGAGCGCCGCCGGTTTGCGAAACGGTTTCGATGGTTTCGTTTTTCTTAACCTTTGAATCCGGGTCATAGCTGGTTTCGGAACGCGTGGTTTCTCGAAAGTCGATGTCTGCGCTGACTCGAACGACAGCTTTACCAGGGCCAAGCAATTCTGCCAGCATGGATTCAGCTTTCGCTGCAAGGCTGTGTTCTACCAGCTGACGATGTTCGAAGTGCGCACTCATGGTGCCATTCATACCGTTGGCCGCCTGAAACTGGTGACCAGCCGTGTCCATCAACGAAATATTTTCCGGCGTCAGTCCCTCCACGGCGCGAGCAACGAGGGTCAGGATGCTTTGAGCGGAATGTCCCGACATCGGCACCGTGTTGCTAAGCTCCAGAATCACACTGGCAGTCGTAGGACTATGTTCCGAAACAAACGGCGACGAAGTCGATTGGCTGATATGTACCGTGGCCGTACGAATGCCTTTGATTTTTTCAATGGACATCGCGACGCGTCTTTCGAGCTTGCGAGTACGTTGATCTTCTTCTTCCTGAGGTGATCCGGGAAAGCCGCCAAATGAGCTGCCTTCGTCTTCTATTTTTGGATCCCACACATCCTTCATTGCCAGTCGAGCCTGGCTCATGTCGCTGCGAGACACCGAAACGGCTGAACCGGAAAAGTTCAGTTCGTATTCGATTTTCTTTGTTTCCAGTAGTCCGACAATTTCAGCGGCTTCCTGAGGTGACAGACCGTTGGCCATCACGACAAAGTCCGGCCGCGTTGCCCAGTAAACAGTTGCCCCAATCACAACAAGACAGAGCGCAGCGGCGGCTGACAGCAACACTCGTTGCTGCAAAGTCCACTGTCTCCAGAGATTCTTAAGCTGTTCCTGCAAGGCTGACAACATGTGTCTTCCGTCCAATTCGTCTGCCGTGGTTTAAATTAAATATGAACGATTGAGCCCCGTCACCGGTCGCCCTCGCCATGCGCTTCTGCTTAGACCTGCATGCGGATGATTTCCTGATAAGAACTGATCAACCGATTGCGAATTTCCATCATTAACCGAAAGGAAAGTTCGGCCTGCGATGCGGTCATGACCACTTCTTGAATGCTGTCCGACTTTCCAGACACCAGGTCTTCCACACTTTTCTGCATGTCCGAATGATTGGTGTTTGTGTCCTTCACTAACTGCTGAAGCAGATCCGCAAACGAAGAATCACCGGTTGGCGACTTGCCCGCTCCAGCTGGCACAGCGCCGCCCTGTTGCAGACCACCAGCACCGGAAATTCCCGAAATGTCCATTAACCCAGACCTCGTAGCAGAGACAGTGTCTGTTCTGCCAACTGGCGATACGTTTGCAGGGATTTCAAATTGGCTTCGTAGGCGCGACTGGCAGTAACCAGGTCGACCATTTCAATTGGAATCTGCACATTTGGAAGTTCGACCATTCCGTCTTCATTCGCCGCCGGATTGCCAGGGTCGTAGATTGTTTCCAGAGGCGTTTGGTCTTCGCTGATTCCAAGTATTTTTACGCCATTAAGTCCCGCAGCCCCAGGATCCAGAAATTGATTCATTTCGGCGGCAAAGTTAACTCGCTGTCGTCGATAAGCCATGCCCGGTTGATCGCCGGTGGAATGGGCATGGGCGATGTTGTTAGCAACAACCTCCATCCGCATTCGCTCGGCGCTCAGGCCGGAAGCACTCACTTCCATGCCCGAAAAGATGTTTGAAAGCGACATCAGAAATCCTCCATGCCATGCTGCGAAAACTCAATTGATTTAAAAAAGCATTCGCACACATTTCGTGAAAC
Source organism: Fuerstiella sp. (assembly GCA_041689795.1). Classification (GTDB taxonomy): domain Bacteria; phylum Planctomycetota; class Planctomycetia; order Planctomycetales; family Planctomycetaceae; genus Fuerstiella. The sequence continues at coordinate 34,801 of JBDNFN010000081.1, forward strand.
ACTTACCGTTCATTTCTTCCGTACGACAAAGGTTTCGGACGCCGCTATTACTAGCGGCCATCAATGGCCTGACGCATCATTTTCATTTCAGTACCCATTAGTTGCAGATACGTCTGCATCAACAGAGCGTTTTTGTTCATTTGTCCGATTTCACGGTCGAGGTCAACGTTGTTGCCATCGTTCCGCATTGTCAAATTCTGAACCTTTGCAATCTCTGGTTCAGCTGCTGACTGCTTTGAATGCGTCTTTTGTCCGAGTTCTGAAATCAACGCGTCCTCAAACGTCACTTCCATGCTTTTGTAGCCGGGAGTGTTGATGTTCGCGATGTTTTGACTCACCACTTTCTGTCGTATGTCTGCGGCGTTGGTAAGCTGCTTCAGAAGCTCAAGTTGATTGCCCATGATTTCCATATCGTTGCAATCGGACGGGTCACCGTGAGAGGTACAGTCGTTTTAATCGTTACCGATTAACACGCTGAGGGTGAAGCTGAACGATGTCGGTGAAGCACTTAAATGAAAGGGAAAACACTCAAATCCTAAATCGGCAGATTTCTGCAGGAGCCAAAGCGTCCGATTCGAGCCGATATTAGTGAACCTGATCACTGCCTGCTTCGTGATAAAGAAAGCGTGCCGTAAACCGGCGAACGTACACCGAAGTCGGCGAGGGAGCCTGGCATAGATATGGTGTTTCGACGTTTCGTCATTGCCAGTTGCTAACAGGGCCGCTCTTTTTCCTTCGCGAGCGAAGGTCTGATGAAGGAATCTGCCACTCACTGAACCAGTTCAGAATCAAGACTTACTTAATCAGGCATCTCAGTACTTGTCAGCTTGAATGCGTCTTCCACGATGACTCAGTATTTGAAACGGCATTGCTTAGGCGTACGGCGGGAATGAGTCGGCCGTCGCTGGAACTTCACGTGTGGCGTCTGAGTGCTGATAAGGCGTTACCTGCCAATTTTTAAAAGTGCGGCTGGGTGGCATGAATCGCAATCAATTTGCGAAGTTCGTTCACTTCGCGGCGGTGCTGCCAAAGCAGGCATTAGTTACGGGTTTGTTGTTTGATGACACAGTTGAAGGTGTTTGAGGAAAGTATGCGAAACTGTATTTTGGTCTTGGCATTGTTCGGTCTGATTACGATGGTCTGCGGTACGGACAGCGTACAGCCGAACGCCACTCACGATGCTGATTCTCACGATATGCACGCGGCAGAAGCGGGGCATGGCGCAGACCAAGGGCATGGTGCAGATCGCGCACCTGTTCACGCTGCTTCAAATTGAAGGGCAAGAATACTCAGGTGCTGTTTGTGGGCATAAAACAATCGGGGGATAGCCGTTCAGGCGGCTTCAAGGCAGTTTCTGGAGAGATCACCATTGCGGAAGGAGCGATTTAAGCAATTAGCGTAATCATCGAAATGGACTCATTGTTTTCAGACGCTAATCGTCTGACGGGGCACCTGAAGAATGAAGACTTCTTCATTGCGCAGAAGTTTCCGGAACTGAATTTTGCCTCAACAAAAATTGAAGGCAAAGGCAATGTTACAGTCACCGGCACATTGACAGTGCACGGTCAGTCCGGAGAAGTCGTTTTTCCAGCCATCGTTACTGTTGAGGATGGCAAAGTCACGTTAACAGGTGATTTCAAAGTCGACTGTAGAAAGTTTGGGAGCAACTACACTGGTCAGCCGAACGATCCAATCAATGCAGAAGTTGATATCAAAATCATAGTGGGAAGTGGTAGCACCGAGCCATCGATTCCAGCACCTGGCCAGTAGTCGTTTTGTCGCGACGTTGGCTGTTTCTATCTGCCGGCGTCTCACGAATAAAGCAATGACACACGAGACGCGAAGGTACCTGATTGTGGTGTCTCCGCGTTTTTTTTCGTCACGAATACCGCATAGTTCGCAGACAGCAGATTCTCGTTTATGGCTACGAAACCAGACTCTACCAATTAGGCATCTGAAACTACCGACGCCAGAACAGACAGATGCGTCCAATCAGTGACAATGGACGCATCTTGTAGACGAGGCAATGAGGGCAGTGGCAAGGTCGCAGGTCGACAAGCAATTTGAAAAAACCGAAGCCGCGAATTGGTAGGCAAGTAAGGCGTTTGCGACAAAAGCTGCAACGATAGGGGACTTCCGAATTATCCAGATTTGACCGACTTTACATTTCTGAAGGATCTTGAGTGCGAAGCTTCGACGAACCAGAGTTCGTGTGGGCTCTTTTGTTATCAATGACTAGCATTTGCGTATCTCCGGCCTGAAAAACTCAGGCGATGAGTCTTCCTAAGTGGCAACACCTGGTGGGGCATTGCCTTGCTGCAAAACAGAAGACTTCCAACACTTGCAGATGTGTTTAGTCCCGGCAACACCATTGCGCCAGCACACGTTGCCGCCCGTAATCAAACTTTAGTGATCTGGGGTGTCGAGGTTAATTGAAAACTAGTGCTTTGTCAGCATTGAATTTTAGGGTAGACGGACTTGAGTTTATATCGAGCGTCGTCGATTTTCATTTGCCAGTCGACGCCGCGCTGAGTGTTGTTGACATCGGCTGACCAGGCCGCAATTTCTCGCTGCAGAA
>JBDNFN010000082.1:0-3679 GCA_041689795.1 Fuerstiella sp.
GATGAGTCGCCATTGACAGCTGGTTCGACATGCGGACCTCCCCCGACACTTCGCGTGCCGAAATTGATCAACATACCCAACCCCTCAGTGGCCGGTTTTAACCCGCACATCAATGGCTGGTTTTAAACGCTCACTGACACGTGAGAAATTTTCCGCCATTGAGCTTGCCCCGTGGACTTGCTGAGCCTCCTGCACCAGCGGTTCGATACTGTTCGCCCGGATAGTGACAATTCCCATTTTGCTTAACTTCGAGAATCCAGCCATGAACGACCGTCAACATCACGGCCTTTCACGCCGTTGCGTATTTCACACAATCACGGCCGGAGGCACGACCGCGTTCGGTTTCGCGGGCCGAGCAAACAGTGATTCGGTGTCGCGATGGGATATGTCGCAACTGTTCGGTGAACTCCATTTATTCCGTGATCAGGCGCTGCCACTGTTGTTGCGCCGGCAATCCGTCGACGATGCGACGGATCTGGAAATCTTCCTCCCGCCTGACGTGCAGCAATTGAGGTGTTTTTCTGCAGCCATGGAGTCCATGACCCGCTCTCTGGAGGCTCATCGCACGACAGGAATTGCTGGTTTGTGGGACACTACTGAACCGCATCGTCGACTCGGGTCGTGGTCCAGGGGCACATTGTTTCGTTGTCCACAACTTGAGGAGGTTGTCCGGCAAGCATCGAGACGAACACAGAGATGCAGCAGTCTTACACGGTTGAGTATCCGGCCTCACTTACGTTCACAACCAACACCTTTGCAAGCACATCATGCCCATGAAAATCTATTCAAAGCGGCTTCGGCCATACATTGATGTCGAGTTCGATTGCGATCTTCCATTGTTTCCGGTACCGAATCGAACAAAGTACATGAGTCGTGATGGTTACATTTTTAGCCGTTCGCAGCCCCTCAATGACTACGCCAGGGACATGGCAGCCCAGAATGTGGGGTGCATGCCCGTTGAGATACATGGAGAGCCATACCAAACCTACCGTGAGTTCCTCAATGATCTGCTTGTCATCCCAGGGTTCGTTGGCATTGTCGCGGCCAGTAGGTACTCGATGAGAATTGAGGCTGGCAGGTACTTTGATATTTCGGAAATTGCCTCGTTTCTCGCAGGTGTGGTAAGCAGATATTTCTACTCAGAGGAGGGCATTCAATTCCAGATTTCTGGAGCTCCGGTGGATACGACTTAGCAACACTGAGTGACTGCAAACAAGCTGACAAATTCGTCTTCAACGCCATTCTTCAGAAAGCTCATGCCCTATGATGGTCAACTGGTTTTACAAATCCTGCTGTCGCCTGCGTTCCTGACTCTCAAGCATCGACGGCCAATCGCTATCGGCGAGCATCTGCAATTTCGCGAATGCCTGGCTGCTTGCGAATTCGTCGGGCTTACTGCAACTCTGGATCAGGCACAGTCGATCATTCCCAAGCCGTCGTATCCCGAAGCGACCAGGAAAAGAGAGGAGTTTCATCAGCGGTACGGCTGGGTGAACGAACAACTGTCTGATGGTGGACTGAGGTGCTGACACTTTCAGGGACAGGTCATTCTCTTATTCTGAGTCCATAGACAGCACATCGGAATGGTTCGGAAGAAGAAAGCATCAGTGCGAAAACCGGCTCGTCGGCAGTACACAGATGAGTTCAAGGAAGAGGCTGTGCAGTTGCTTCTGGATGGGTACACGCCACACCATCGATTCACTTGTGTGAAAATCGGGGTTTTCTCCAACTACCAGCCGACATGGTCGCCTGTTCTACGAGCTTCCGCTCCGAGTTATTGCCTGAGGCGTTAGCTCCGAACAAATCAGCGAAGCTGACGTTACCGGGCAGAAATGTTGCCGACCAGCGGTTTTTGCATCGCGTGGCACTCGCTGCGGTCCGAACGTTCAGGAAAAGTGGCTGACAGCATGAACATGCGTATTCTGCACCTGACGTCCCGCGAAAGTCAGGACGCGGGGCCGATGTGTTCAGGCATATGCCGACGAACTACCACTTCACTACCACTTTTGAATCGAACTGAATGAAAACCAAGGAAATGAGTGATGACGAACGAGACGCGGATGTCTAAACTAACAAATGAATTCTCTGTGTTTTTCGTTTGCATGCAGCATTAACGGTGCCGTGGAGGTCGCTGGTTCGAGTCCAGTTGGGTCTATTTCTATGGGGTTACCAAGCTTTTGGCTGGAACCCCATTTTCGTTGGTAGGCCAGTATTTTCGTTGTTTGTGCCATCACGGGCCTAAATACGGTGTCCGCCTTTGTCGTGTATTAGACTGAAGCGACGCTAACACGTTTTGGTAACATTAATTGGTTGTTCCTGTCCCCGGTAAAGCCAACAGCAAACGCAGATTTAGCCTTCTAACGTGAACCATAGTCGCGTGGACGTCACGAAAACAGTGACGATCGGCTCACAGCAGGCAGGATCGGCGGCGCACCGGGCCCCAATCACAGCTCTTTTAGTTGCGTTTGTGTGTTACTGCTGCAGCCAGACGCATTCCAGCCAATGCGTGGTTCCCCGGAATACTGTCGTGGCATGCAGACATGCTGCGTCGTCCGGATTTGAGCGATCAAATCAGTTGCTTCGCGTTTGCGGCAAAGTTTAACTGTATAATTAGACTAGCTTGGCTAAAGGCTGGGGAAGGACAGATTCAAACTTCAAGACTTCAGTTGTTACAGGATGTCTGAATTGCAGAAAAGTGGCGTGCAGCCCCAGTCGCCGAGCCGGATTTGTACGAGCGCCGTATTTCTGGTCACCGATGACTGGACAATTTATATCTGCCAGCTGAACTCGAATTTGATTACGACGCCCCGTTTCCAGTGTTAATTCCACGAGCGCACCGGTTGTGGTTTGCTTTATCACTCGATAATGAGTCACCGCCAGACGAGTTCGCTCGCTTTCAGGCGCGCTGTAAACCTTAAAGGGGCCGCTCTCGTCGAGATGCGATCTCAGCACTCCGTGGTCTGCTGGTGGTTTGCCTTCCACAACTGCCAAATAGCGTTTTTCGACATTGTCCCAGTCGGACTGCAGCGTGTGTTTAGCCGCCTCGGTCTTCGCGAACACCATTAGTCCGGAGGTTTCTCGGTCCAACCGATGGACGATCCACACACGTTCGGAACTCTTACGATTTCCGCGTCGTACATACTCTGTCAGAAATGCATAAGCAGTTTTCTCACGTTCTGACGCGCTGGCCATGCTGAGAAGATTCTCAGGCTTGTCGATGACAATCAGCGATGCATCTTCAAACAAAACGCTCAGCCCGGCAGGAAGTAAACTTTCTGCCTGCACATCGCCTTTGGCAAGAAATGAGACACAATCTCCGACTTGCAATGCGTGGTTGGCACGAGTCATCGCGCGTCCATTGACCTGAATAGTTCCAAATTTAAGCCATTGTCGCACTTTTGTTTTCTTTACGTCGGGCAGACAGGCGAAAAGGAAGGCCAAAAGTTCTGTTGGATGTTTGACTGTTAGAGGCGTGGTCATGACGTTGTGTTGTGGTAAAAAAGTTTCAGAGCTATCCGCCGATCGTAGTCCCCGACGTAGCTCGTGCGCGTCCGTAAATGGACTTGAGTAATAAAAACGTAGAGTGAGAAACGAAAAAACTCCACGAAGATAACGACTGAAATTTACGTAGATGGTTTAACAGGGCCAAAAACGGAAATCGTGGTGTCATCTTCGAGGA